>JBBRWF010000190.1:0-8011 GCA_038249405.1 Anaerolineales bacterium | reverse complement strand
GGCGAAGTTCTTCCTCATTAATTTGATCTGGCGACTTGTGATAGTGGTCTGCTAGCTGACGTACTGCCAGCACATACAATGCATGGGTTCTTCAGACAATCCATGCAACTGCAAATCTTCGATCATCCTTTCACGTAAAACGGTCATGGCTATATCTCCCGGTATTGAAATGGGATCCAACACCGGAAATATAACCTTGACAGAGACGAGATTATGAAATTATCGAAAAGCTATGTGGGTGTTTTTTGCGCGAAGCGCTTAGTTCAATGGTTGTTATCAGAATGTTTACAATCAATATATAATCAGGCTCGTAAAGCTCATTGAACTTACGATCACGAAATAAAGCGACTTCTTTCATCCCTGAATGGAAAATAGTGATGGGTTGGGAGTCCGGTAGTCAAGGAATGCAATGCCAATCATGAACCCCCAACGAGAAGAAATTAAGTTTGAAATAGAAAAGGCTTTGCAATTCCTCGAAGAAAAGGATGAAGCGCAAAGCGCCGCCAAGATTCGGCCTGTTCTTCATTCCAACCTGGATCGGGGGCGTGTTGAAAATTTCATCGGAAACAACATCCGGCGTGTTGATGAGTATGTGCAGCGTGTGGCCGATCAATACGCCAGGTTAAATCCTTATATTAATGCCATTCAAAATGCCAGGTCAGACGATGTCTGGCAACCATTGTTCAGAAACATGCGGTTGTGGGCGTATAACTTTTTGCTCAGGAAGAACTTTGTTCCCGGCTTGTCTACCGCCTCGATTGCCGAGGAGTGCGCAATTGCCGCGGCGGTTAATTTGTTAGATGCAAATTTCCCCTATGATATTGATTTCGAACCCTGGGCGCACGTTATTGTTACGAATGCGTGTCTACGTTTTTTTCGGGATGGAACAAAAAAGTCGGTGATACCCCCGCAAAATATCGTTGAACTGGATGAGAAACTTCCCAGCACTAACGATATCAGCCTGGATAATCAGGAAAACAGGGCTGATTTGCTAATAGCCCTGTCCCTTTTATCCGATGCGCGCCGGCAGGTGATCCAGCTTCATTATTTGGATGAATTGCCGCTGCCCGATGCTGCCAAAGTAATGGGGAAGAGCGTTGGAGCAATTCACAGTTTACACTTTAATGCGCTTCAAGATCTACGGAAGATTTTGAGCGGAAACGGGAATAAACCTTAATGGACACAAATCAATTGGATCATGGGAAAAACGAAAAGTCCAGAAAAAAGCTAGCTGCTGATTTGGCGGGAATCGATTCCGATGTGTTGTTTATTTCGATGAAAGAACATGAAATGTTATCACTCATGGTGGATGAAACATTAAAGGGCGTTGATATAAAAACCCGCTATCCGGATTTTTATCAAAAACTGTTCAGCAATGCTGAACTGCGCCAGGTTTTTCTTGATGCCCTGGACAGCGTTGAAGCTGAAAAACAAAGCGAATTGAGCGCCTTTCCATCTGAAGAAAAGCCCAACCTGGTTTTCCTGAACAAAAAGCCGAATCAACCCGGCATTCAACAACTTGACAAAGACCGTTGGCAAATCATATTACAAACAACCATTCAACAGCTGCAGGATATTTTCTCTGGTGGGCCGGCTCTGGCGTACCGGTCGGATGCCAATTTATTCGATGATAGCTGGTTTACCTTGTTGCGTGGCGAAGCGGAGCTGGAGGGGACAAGCTACGCTATCCTGCTCGAATGCGGCATCTCAAAGGAAACCGAGCAAGCGCTTTCGGCTTCTTTGAACATCGCGATGACGCTTGAAACGGCATCGGCCTCAGCGCAAGCGCCCATACATGCCACGCTGCAGTGGGGAAAATACAGCGAAACGCTCACCATCGCCGCAGAAGGTCGGACGCGCTTCCCGGATATTCCGTTCTCTGCCAGCTTTGACCAACAGGATCAAAAAATCATATCCGGGCTGGACCTGATCCTGGAAATCAGGCTTTGATGAAAAGCCATGCAAAGTGAGCATGCGTTTCAGGCCTATTTAAACCTTGCAAACGACGTATTGACAGGGGACATCGCCGCAGGTGAATTGCCGGAAACTATCGGCCAGCTGCCTGCGCTGGATCAAGAATTGTTGGAGCATCTGGCCCAACATGCCGAGAAAGTAGCCTTATCCAGTCCGCGTCATGCCTGGGCCATTACCCAGCTCGCTGATAGCGCTGCGCATAACAGCGATCTCTTGCTGCAGGCACGCGCAGCCTGGTATTTGGCGCGGTCCTGCAATCACTGGGGGCAACCCAAAAGGGTGGCGGAAGCCATTGCGCGCGCCCGCCAGGGTTTTGAAGTGCTGAATGAAACCGGCTGGCTGGCAGCCTGCGACTGGCAATTAAATCACCTCTCCTGGACAAAACCAAATTTTGACGAGGCCACCCGGCAGCTGGAAAGCGCGCTGGCTGGGCTTGAACGCGCCGCGCTGGAGGTTTTTGCGCTGCAGTGCCGTCTGTCGCTATCGTATGCGCAGATCCTGATCGGGGATTTCGCCAGCGCCCAGGCCAATCTTGAAATCTGCGAAGCCGCTTTTTCTGCCCGGCAGGACCCGCTCAACCTGGCGCGCTGTTGGTATAACCAGGCCAGCAGCCAGCGCCGTCAAAGCAATTTTGATCAGGCTTATCTCTGGCTTGAACGTGCCTTGGAAGCTTTTGAACGCTGCCATGCTCCGCTGGATGCCGCCAAGACCCGCTACCTGTTCGGTTACTGGTATTTTCTCTCGGGCCGCGATTTTCAAAAGGCGCAGGAAAATTTTGAGCAGGCCGCATCCGTTTTCTCCGCGCAGGGCATGCAACCCTGGGTCGCCGTTTGCCAGGGCGGGCTGGCGCAAATTAATATCCAAAACGGTAATTTAGCGCAAGCCATGCAAGAACTCCACCTGGCGCGGGCTGCTTTTATCGAACACGGCATTGCCAGCCTGACGGCAGATACGCATAACGATAGCGGTCAGTTGGCACTGATGATGGGCGATCTGGCTGCCAGCCTGGAACACTTTAACCAGGCAGAAAAAATCTACCAATCCGTCGGCATGGAACTGGCGGCAACCAATGCGCTGGCCAACAAGGGATTGTGCTTGGCTTTGCAGGGCCGTTTTCAGGACGCATTGAATGCCTTGGAACGCTCCCAAAAGCGCTTCCAGGAATGGGGGAACCCCTATCGCCTGGCCGCCTGCGAGCTGTACCTGGCGCGCATCTGGGCGGATCTCAACCAGTACCCGGCCGCGCACGCGCACCTGGATCAGGCCGAGAAACTATACCTGGAAGTGAAACAACAGGCCATGCTCGGACTGGTCTACAACCAGCGCGCCCTGATTTTCTCGCTGGATGGTCGAAACGATGAGGCCGCCGCCGCGCTGAAAGCCGCCCTGGAAATCTCGCGCGCATCGGGGCTTGCCCCGCAGGCGGCCCTGGCCGAACGGCGGCTGGGAGAAATGCTCTCCCGTGTCGGGCAGTTGGCCGATGCCAGGGAATTATTGGCAGGCGCTGAAACCAGCTTCCGACAAATGGGTATGGGCATCGAGCAGGCGGCCAGCCTGGCTTCGCTTGGCGACTATTACATCCAGACAGATGCCAGCAAAGATGCTGAAAAAGCCTTTCAAGAGGCCCTGACGCTCTGCAAAGGGGCCATGCCGGAAATTGAAGGCCGGGTCCATGCCGGTCTGGCGGCTTTGGCCGAAGAACACGGTGACCTGGCCGCGGCCCTGGGCCATTACCGCGAGGCCGTCCAATCCATTGCGAAATTGCGTGACAGCTTCTGGCAGCCGTCCCTGGCCGGGTCTTACCTGCGCAGCGCTCGCGTCACGCTGGACAGGTCTGTGCAATTGGCCGCCAAACTTGGAGCACATGACCTGGCTTTGGATTTCATCGAAGGCAGCAAAGCGCAGACCAGTGCCAGGCAGTTATCCTTCGCGATGGTGGCTCCAGGCTCGGTGATGCCAGCAGAAATACACGACCTGTGGCTGCAGATCCAGGCCATGCAAGCGCAGTTCAGGGCAATCTATGACCCTGCGCCCTGGTCGCGTTCGTCCAGCGGAGCGCAGGCTTTGCAGGCCAGATTGATTGCATCTGTGCGCACTTACGATGAACGCCTGGCTGAAATCGAGAGAAAGACAGCCCGTCCAATTTCGGGCCAGAATCTGGAGTTTGATGCGTTTCGTTTTGTGGAGCAGGCCAGCGCCCGCCTGGGGAAATCCTGGCTTGCGCTGGATTACTATCTGACAGAGACCACCGTCTCGATCGTCATGCTCACGCCGGAGCGCGTGACAGTTCGGGAAGTGGGTCTGTCCAAACGGGCGCGCATGGCGCTGGATGTTTGCACCCACAGCCGGCTGGGCGCTGCATCCATTTCACTGCAGGATCTAAAAGTGCTGGGACAGGTATTGCTGCCGGATGAGATGCAAGCTTACCTCCCGTCCAGCAGCACGCCGCTGATTATTGCCCCGCATCGGGAGTTGCACAGCATTCCCTGGGCGGCGCTGAAGACCCCCTGGGCTGACCAGGCATTGGTGCAGGTCTGCATTCCACGGCAGGTCCCATCCCTGCAGCTTTTACAATTAATCTGGCAGCGCGCGGCTGAAGGACTTCCTCCGGAGCGAAACATGGGTCTGCTCCTGGGCATTTCAGATTTCCTGGGCAAAAGGCCTCCCCTGCCTTTGACTGTCCCGGAAGTCAGGGACATCGCTGGGCAGGCCCACCCCGGCAGCCTGGTCTTGATCGATGCTGATGCCACCTGGGATGCGCTGCTCAACCTGGCGGACGCTGACCAGGGGCTGGCCTCGTTCGCATTTTTCCACGTTGCCAGCCACATTAACCACGATTCTCGCACCGGACGACTGAGCAGCCTTGCCTTGTCTGACCAGGAAATAGCATTGGACCACTTCCGCGACCTTGCGCCTCTTCCGGGCCTGGTGACGCTCTCGGCTTGTAATGGCGCCCAAAGCCTGGTGTACGAAGGGGACGAACACATCGGCATGGCAAACACCTGCCTGATCGCGGGCGCCAACACGGTCATTGCCAGTCTCTGGCCGGTTCTGGATTCTGCCGCGGCCTTGAGCATGACCGGCTTTTACCAGGGCTTTTTCTCCGGCCTTTCCCCCGCTGAAGCGTTGGCCAAAGCCCAGAGAGTGGCGATTAAAAATGGCGAAGCGCTACAAAACTGGGCCGGCTTTCTTTGTTCGGGTTCCTGACACAGGTCGCGGCCAGGGTCAGGAGCTCCGTTGACAAACGATCGCTATGATTTACCCGGGCCGCCACCGCCGCCGGAACAACCGGCGCAAGCCAAGCTTGGATGTAATACCGTGGTTCCTTTCTCAACAAACGAAGTGAGTGGGCTTGTCTGTACGTGGACAGATGGGCCAGAGAGAAATAAGCCTGGTTGCCCAACCCCGCAGAGCGAGACGAGCAAGATGGCAACAGCCAGGGTAATACTGAGTGCGGATTTGAGTGACACGTGAGCCTCCATGTTTGAATGGGAGGGCTCGTTGTGCGAGGCGCCTGGTCGCAGACTGCCGACCTCTCGAGACACTCAACTCGCCTTTGATTGGATAAGGTTCTGTTTCGGTTAGCTAACCTGATTTATTTATAACTTTTTGGCCAATAAAAAACCATCGGCGTTTGCTTGAATCATCTTAAGCGTTGCTTGAATCCAGGAAATTGCTCATGTCATCTTTTGGTGAAACACTTCGTAAGTACCGAGAAAGCTCCAAAGATCTGAATTCTTCCAGACACCTTTCCCAGGAGCATTTGGGAGAGTTGATTGGACAAGAATTGGGCTTGCAGGGGGGATACAGCGGGGCTGCCGTGAGCGATTGGGAGCGTGGGAGAAGCCAAATCTCTGCAAACGATCGCCGCATGCTGCTGGCTCTCGTCAAGGTGTTATACAAACAGGGTGGTTTGAAGAATATTCCAGATGCCAATGTGCTGCTGGAAGCGGGAAACTACAAAGGATTGAGTCCTGATGAAAAAATTCAGGTCTTCCCGAAAGATGTGCTTGATGGAAATGAACAAGATGATCATCCGCTGTTTGAAAAGCGCCGAAAATGGATACTATTCTGGTCCGGGAACGTTTTTTATGACAATGAAGACTTAACGGAAAAGCTTGCAAGAGCTGAGGAAGGCCCGCCTCCCTCCTGGCCGCGTAAAGTGGTGGTTCTGATCAACGGAGGCATGGCCGGGTGGACTGTATTTCACACGCTACGTCTTTTTATTTGGTTTTTGCTATTGTTGTTCAGCACATGGTTGATTACCCCCTCTTTGCGCTGGCCTTTTACTGATCAGGCTCAAGCTTTATCAGCGATCATCCTGTATGTTGCAGGGTCGGTATCCGTTCCAGCGCTGGTGGGCTTATTCACGAATACCCGAACCAATCGCTATTGGCAGGAACGCCCACTTGCCTCTGATCGAAACCTGCGTCTGTATACCCATCAGGGCTCGACAGTTGGTTTTCATGTTGGCTATTTTGGGATTTTTGCAATCAATCTGGGCCTCTATTATTTTGGTTCACGATCCAACCAATGGATGGAACTTGTTCAAATCGTCGTGCTGCTGGCTATCACTTATTGGAGCGCCCATTTGATTCCCTACAACTTGTGGCGAGCCTTTCAGCGCCTGGATCTGACTGACGGCGCCATTTTCTTTGTTTTCTTGTTTCTTGGCCCTGTGTGGGGAGCATTTTTCTATTACGATTACCAGGTTCTCTTAGACCCTATCTTTGGCCCCTGGGTTGTATTATCGGCATGTGGCTTGCTGATTTTGGGAGTAGCCTGGCAATACCGGCGCTCAGGGACAACCATTATTCCGGCCCATTGGTGGGTATTTCTTGGCGGCCTTGTTCTGGTTCTGTACCAAATGACCATAGCCCAAAGCATCTTCAGCGTTATCGCGCCGGCAAGCATAATTATTACCCTCGGCACACTATTGGCCCTTGGCCGCATCCGTTTCACCCTCCGTGGGCTACTCGGTTTTCTCTTTGCGTCATTCCTGTTGCAGACTGTTTTTTCATTTGATGTATGGCTAGGCCGGGCAATGACCTGTGCTGCATTATTCGTGTGGTGGCGCAGGGGCAAGGAATACCTGTCTTTCCCGCCAGTTTTTTGGGGAGTTGTCATTGCGTTGGCAGTCTGCCTTTGGGGTTGGAAACAGCAATGGCTGCCTGATCTTGGAATGTCCATAATTTTTGGCGGGGTCATCGCACTATTGCTATTGTGGGAATATAGATTTACCTTGCTACCTCACCACCCAGCTTGAAACTTTAGCATGGTTCAGAAATCCCAGGAATTAAATTAGCCTTTTGGGTCTTATTCCAAGGGTTCGTGATTCGCACGGCACTTATTCCTTCCAAGAGATGGGAAGTTCTCATTTAATTGGAGTGATAAATGGAAGAAAGTGATATCAAGGTGGCATATATACATCAAAGGGGATAAAGGGGGTTTGATATTTTTTTTATAGTCGTTCATGAAGCATGATTGTTCCTACTCAGTAGCGTAGGCAAAAAGTAGTTTGTTGCTTCGTATGTCCAAGTCAAGAGATCGTGTAAGTTGATATTTTTTCCTTCAGCGTAGGAATTGTCAGAACAAATTTGACAGAATTACAAACGATCGAAAACATTCCTGCTTTGATTGGCGAAATTTTTGTCAATCGATAATGGCAATATATGTGTTCGCTTTCTCAATCCATATCTCCTTCAAGAATGGCAAGTGAGAGGCTTTCGATCAATAGCACTTCTCTTTCTGACAACTTGATCATGTCGGAAGGGCGGATGCTTGGAGAACAGAGCCGTGTACTTGATCGGTTCAAACAGAAATACTTTCTGAGATTAGTAAGCGTGCAAATTTCCATTACTTATGTCACTTGATATTTCATCCCGTTTTCTCTTATATTTAGCGTAAGTTTTGTGCAAATAGTGCCATAGGTGCAGAAAAAGGCGAAAAAAAGCAAGATTTAGATGCGCAAGGTGAGCTGAATAGCAACTTGCCGCCTGACGAAAAGCGATCTACCAGCATAAACACTGCGCTGGGC
>JBBRWF010000189.1:0-8049 GCA_038249405.1 Anaerolineales bacterium | reverse complement strand
GAACTTGCAGACTTAAAAGAAACCTCACGCCAAATTACAGCACGCTGGCAAAATGAAAAACAAGTCATTGCTGAATTACGCAAGGTGAAGGAACAAATCGAACAAACGCGCACCGAGATCGATCGCGCCGAACGTCAATCGGATTTGGAAAAGGCGGCGCGACTACGCTACGGCACGTTGACCGAATTGGATACAAAACTGACTGAAGCCGAAAAACGCTTGAAGTCCATGCAGACCGAAGGCGCACTGCTCAAAGAAGAAGTGGATGCCGAAGAGATCGCCGCCATCGTCGCACGCTGGACGGGCATTCCCATTTCCAAACTACTCGAAGGCGAAACACAAAAATTGATCCACATGGAAGACGGTCTGCATCAACGCGTCATCGGGCAGGATGAGGCTGTGCGCGTTGTTGCCAATGCGGTGCGCCGCACACGGGCTGGGCTGCAAGACCCAAACCGTCCGATTGGATCATTTATATTTCTTGGACCAACAGGCGTCGGCAAGACCGAATTGGCGCGTGCCCTGGCTGAATTCATGTTCGATGACGAGCGCGCCATGATCCGCATTGATATGAGCGAGTATCAGGAAAAGCACACCGTCTCGCGGCTGATCGGCGCACCGCCAGGATATATCGGCTACGAAGAGGGCGGGCAGTTGACCGAGGCGGTTCGCCGCCGACCGTATAGTGTGGTGCTGTTCGATGAAATCGAAAAAGCTCATCCTGAGGTTTTCAACGTGTTGCTGCAATTGCTGGACGATGGTCGCCTGACGGATGGGCAGGGTCGCACGGTGGACTTCCGCAACACGGTGGTTATCATGACCTCCAATTTGGGCAATCAACTTTGGGAGGGCGGTCACACGGTCACACGCGATGAAATCACGAGCGTTTTACAAAACCATTTCCGTCCTGAGTTTCTCAACCGCATTGATGAGATCGTCATCTTCCATGCCTTGGGCAGGGAACATATCGCAAAAATTGTGGATATTCAAATTCGCCACGTAGCAAAACTGCTGACCGACAAAGGCTACCACCTTGAAGTAACCGAAGCCGCACGCGAATTCCTCGCCGAAGTTGGCTATGACCCAAACTTTGGCGCTCGTCCATTGAAGCGCGCCATCCAACGCGAACTACAAGATCCGCTCGCGCTCAAAATCTTGAGCGGCGACTTCAAAGAAGGCGATACGATCCAGGTGGAACGCGGAAAGGACAAGTTGGAATTCACTGCACTTAAGTCAGATTAACTTACGTCCGCATAACATCAAATACCAATGCATCTCACCCAAGTGGCGGATACAAAGCCTCCCCGACCGATGGATACGGCTGGGGAGGCTTTGTTGTAGGATTAGGATGAATTCAAGGTTGGATTATCGGTCGAGCGGAAATTGAAATCCAACATCAACAAGTATGGAGAACAATAAATGAAAAACCCATTTATAAGACTTTTGCCAGTATTCATTATCATGAGTATGTTTCTTGGGGCATGTGCCACGCCACCCCAGCAAGTATCCATCCCCGTGACTCGGGCGACTGCAATCCTTACGCCGACCATCGCGCCAGCCACAGTTGCACCGCAGAGTGACGATGTTTGGGATCGTATTGTGGCAAATAATAAAATTGTAGTGGGTACATCCTGGGATTATCCACCTTTTAGTTCAGTCGATCCAAATTTTCAGATTGTTGGATTCGATATTGCGCTGGTCGAGGAAATCGGACGCCGCCTGAATATTCCAATTGAAATCCAGAACTACGCTTTTGAAGGACTTTCCGGCGCATTACAGATTAACCAAATTGATCTGGCTGTTGCCGCCATTTCCGTTACTCCCGAACGCTCCAGTCAAATGACTTTTTCACCCATATACTACGTGAATGAAACTGCCATTCTGGCAAGAAGTGATTCACTTATAACGAACATCACTGATTTCACACAACTGGCTGGCTTTCGTGTGGGGGTGCAACGAGGCACTACATATGAAAGTATGGCGCAAAGTCTACTGGTGGACACCGGGCTGATGAGCACGGATAAATTATTGAGTTACACGCAGGCTGATGAGGCTGTGCGGGACCTGATCGAAAAGCGAGTTGATGTTGTAGTTGTCGGCCAGGCGACAGCCAGTTATTACGGCTCACGGCAGGATCTGAAAGTGGCTGGCAAAGGGTTCGATCAGCAAAATCTGGCAGTTGCAATGCGGTCGGAAACACCACGCTTAAAAGCTGAAATCGACCGGGTGTTGGATGAAATGCTCACAGACGGGACAATTCTGGGCTTTATTCAACAGTATATTCAGAGCGATGTGGCCGGGATTCTTTCCACGCCGATTCCGCCGGCCACAGCAATTCCCTCTGTCCCGACGGTTGTCCCGCCAGTCTGCCTGAACGGAATGAAATTCGTTGCTGATGTAACCTACGGTGACAACAATATGAAAAATCCGCCATTCGTCACGCCCGAAGAGGGATTTGTCAAAATCTGGCGGATAGAAAACACCGGAACCTGTACATGGACGCCAAATTATCGTCTGGTGTACGCTTACGGAAATGTCACAGCCGCAAAAATGAATGGACAGCCATTAAATATTCCTGTGAATGTCGCTCCTGGACAGACCATTGATTTGAGCATAACCCTGATCGCGCCAAAGGAGCCATTAACCTATCAGGGCTTCTGGCAGATTGAGAACGAAAAAGGCGAGCGCTTCGGTCAAACCATTTGGGTCGCCATCTCAACCCTGGCAGATCAAGACAACCCGATCGCAACCGGGCAGCCATCCGGGAACTACTGTGTGGCGGCGGTCACTGCGCCGAGGAATTCAATTACAGTCCTCAGCGATTTCGACGCAGTCTGGACAGTCAGGAATATCAGTGGAAATAATTGGCGCACAGATTCGGTGGATTACAAGTTTATTAGCGGCACAAAGATGCATAAGAAAGATGGTTATGATTTTACTGAAACCATCAATGACGGTGAGAGTGGAAAAATTGTCGTAGACATGGTTGCCCCAAGTACGCCTGGTATTTACAACACCCAATGGGCTATCGTCTCTGGCAATAGAACCCTTTGCGTCCTTTATGTGACCGTGACTGTGGTCGCGAAGTAATCCCGGCGCGAAGCCTCAAGCCAGCTAAAACAAAAAACGCCCCGGGTAATATTTATGGGATGCTGGTTCTGCAACTGCATGAATTTTGAACGCATCCACTCGATAGATACCAATGCGGTCTCCCCCAAGTGGCGGAGACAAACCCTCCCCGGCTGATGGATGCGGCCGGGGAGGGTTTATTGTATGATGAGTTATCAACCAATCACCCAAAAGGAGAAATCTCATGTTATGGACTATCATTGTAATTCTGTTAATCTTGTGGCTACTCGGCTTTTTCGGTGGGAGCATAAGTCCAAGTTTCCCGAAGACTGGCAATTGGATTCACACGCTACTCGTTATTGCCGTCATTCTCATCGTTCTGAACCTGTTGGGGATTATATAGGTTAGCGCTTTGCTGAAAACAAGAGAGGCGGCCTGCTTGGCCGCCTCTTCATATCGCCACAAAAAGCCGATTTCATCCCAAAAGAGGAAAACTTGTATGAAGAAATGTGATGACGTGATGACGAAAAAACCCGTTTGCTGTCTGCCAAATAACATGAGACTTTATCGGAAATAACATATAAGCACCGTCCCGAAGGGTTGTTACGAGTGGTTTGAGCGTCTGAAAGCAACCTTCGGGACGTATTTTCTAATTACCGATAAAGTCTATGGAGGCAAAAGCGGCACAATTGATGAAACGCAAAAAAACAAAAGGAGTACGATCATGTTAAACAAAGCCAAAACACTCACTGGTTACAAACTGGACAGTCTCGATGGGGAAATAGGGAAGGTCAAAGAATTCTACTTCGATGACAAGCATTGGACGATTCGCTATTTGGTCGCCGACACAGGCAACTGGCTCACGGGCAGGCAGGTATTGATCTCCCCATATGCGCTGGCCGCCGCGAATAAGGAAGAGCAACACATCTCCGTCGATTTAACCAAAAAGCAGATTGAGGACAGTCCATCCTTGAACAGTGACAAGCCTGTCTCACGACAATTCGAGGAGACTTACTACGGATATTATGGAATGCCGATGTATTGGGGCGGCTCATATATGTGGGGAATGTATCCCAATATAGTGCGTGACCGCAAAATATGGAAAGAACCTGCTCACCATGAAGAAACCTGGGATGCCCATTTGCGCAGCACTCACGATGTAAGTGGACATCACATCCAAGCCACCGACGGCGAGATTGGCCATGTCGAGGATTTCATCATTGATGACGAGACATGGGCGATCCGCTATCTAGTCATTGATACACAGAACTGGTGGCCGGGAAAAAAGGTCCTGATCTCACCGCTATGGATCGAGCGCGTTAGTTGGGACGAGGCGAAAGTATTCGTCAATCTCACTCGCGAGACCATCAAGAAGTCGCCGGAATACACGGAAGAGTCTCTGCTAACCCGGGATTATGAAACCGGATTGTACCGGCATTACAATCGCCAGGGATACTGGATGGATGAACCAGTTGCCAAGGGAAATTCCCGTTGAGGCAAACACGAGAAAAGACTTGCTTGTATAGATGGCTTGTATAGCCGTGAAGTGCAACACGAATGGTGGACTGAAACGGTAGCTTTGTATTGGCTCGTTAGGTCAGATCGAAAAAAAATGTTCGCAGGTCATGCTGGCACCGAGGTCTGCCTGGATGGAGCCGATCTGCCTTGAGGCCATCCCTGAGAACAATCGGCTCGGGGGTGGCCTTATTGGCGACATTGGCCTGTTTGATCTTGCTTTAGATTCGTATTTAGACAAAACGAATTCGCCTAATGAAGAATCAGGCTCAGAATCAGAAACCGCCGCCCCTCTTGCTAATTTACTTCTCGATAATGACACTCGTATACGCTGGTCTGCAATGGAAAGTTTGATTTATCTGGACGCGTTGCGATGCGCCCTCTATTGGAACTTTTCACCAAAAACTTCGACTCACCATTAATGCGCGAAGGTCTTCATTACATCCTACATGTCTTTAAAGATCGAGACCTTTTAACCGAGCAGGAGATCACGCTATTCGAAAAGCTCCCTAAGCAGGAAATTTCAGGCTATCAGACAAGTTGGAACAGTGAAGCTGCCTGGATAGCGGAAAAGGCGCTCGAAGCGTTGGGTCAGGAAACAAAGCATGAGGATAAAAAAGGAGTAAATTGATGAGTGATCGAATTCGCGAAATTCTCGGCTGGTATCGGAGTGAAAACTCCGGTGTACTGACCAACCTCTACCGCTTGCTCAATCACGGACGACTTGCTGGTACCGGCCGAATGGTGATCCTGCCCGTGGATCAAGGCTTTGAACACGGTCCGGGCCGAAGTTTCGCGCCGAATCCCCCTGCTTATGATCCCCATTATCATTTTCAGCTCGCGATTGATGCGGGCTTGAACGCCTATGCAAGCCTGCTGGGTTTCCTGGAAGCTGGTGCTGCAGAGTTTGCCGGGCAAGTGCCTCTGATCCTCAAATTGAACAGCCACGATCTCTTACATCCGGAGCAAGATCCGCTTGGTGCACAAACAGCATCGGTACGGGATGCTTTGCGATTGGGCTGTGTGGCCGTCGGTTATACGATTTATCCTGGTACAGCCGAACGACGCCTGTTATATGAACAACTTCGTGAACTCGCCGAGGAAGCCAAATCCGTGGGACTGGCAGTGGTGGTCTGGTCCTATCCGCGCGGCGGCGGGATCAGTAAAGAAGGCGAAACAGCCTTGGACGTGACCGCATACGCGGCACAGATTGCAGCGCAACTTGGCGCACATATCATCAAGGTAAAACTGCCAACCGCAACTCTCGAATTTGAAGAAGCGCGGAAGGTTTACGAGGAGCAGAATGTCCCGCGTGCAACGCTTACCGAGCGTGTGCGGCATGTGATCCAAAGCGCCTTCAATGGCCGCCGGATCGTCATCTTCTCCGGAGGCGCCAAAACAGATGATGCCACCATATATGACGAGGTCCGCGCGATTCGGGATGGCGGCGGGTTTGGCTCGATAATCGGCCGCAACTCGTTTCAACGTGATCGCGCATCAGCCCTGAATCTTCTGGGCAATGTGATTAGCCTTTATAAAGAGGAAAAGGCTTAATCAGGAAGTCAATCATGGAAATAAGTCCTCTCGCTGGCAAGCCAGCCACACCTGACATTCTGGTCAATGTCCCAAATCTTGTCACAGCGTATTATACAGAAATGCCTGACTCGTCCAATCCGGAGCAGAGGGTATCTTTTGGAACTTCAGGGCATCGTGGTTCAGCCTTTAAAAAATCCTTCAATGAATGGCACATCCTTGCCATCACTCAAGCGATTTGTTTATATCGTAAGCAGCACAAGATCAATGGTCCTTTGTTTCTTGGGATGGACACCCACGCGCTCTCGGTGCCAGCCTTGGCCAGCGCACTGGAGGTTCTTGCTGCCAACGGAGTCGAAGTGATGCTTTCTGACGGGGACGAATATACGCCGACACCAGCCATATCACTGGCTATTCTCACCTACAATCGCGGTCGCAATTCCGGGTTTGCAGACGGGATCGTGATTACTCCATCGCACAACCCTCCTGACGAAGGTGGTTTTAAATACAATCCACCCAATGGTGGTCCCGCGGAAAGTACGATTACAAATTCAATCGAACAAAAGGCAAACGAATTTCTCGAAAACAAATTGAAAGGTGTTAAGCGGATTTCTCTGGAAAAAGCGAAACGCTCAGCAACGACGCATAAGCATGATTATCGGCGTGCCTACGTTGACGATCTGGTTAATGTTTTGGATATGGACGTGATTCACGCATCGAAAATCACTCTAGGTGTCGATCCGCTTGGTGGCGCTGGAGTCCACTACTGGGAACTGATTGCCGAACGTTATGGTCTGGATCTCACAGTCGTGAACAAGGCTGTGGATCCCACCTTTCGCTTTATGAGTGTGGATTGGGACGGACAAATCCGCATGGACCCGTCTTCACCGTATGCGATGCAAAGTTTGATCGCCTTGAAAGATAAGTATCGGATTGCCTTCGCCTGTGATACAGACCACGACCGACACGGCATTGTCACAAGCAGCGCCGGGCTGCTGCCTCCCAATCATTTTCTATCGGTTGCCATCTTTTATCTCTTTCAACACCGTCCAAATTGGAGTGACACTGCCGCCGTTGGTAAGACAATGGTGAGCAGCCAGATGATCGATCATGTCACTGCCAAACTCGGACGAAAACTTTATGAAGTGCCGGTTGGTTTCAAATGGTTTGTAGATGGATTATTTGATGGCTCACTCGGTTTTGGCGGAGAAGAAAGTGCAGGCGCATCTTTTGCCCGTCTTGACGGCGGCGTCTGGACAACAGATAAAGATGGGATCATCCTGGCCCTGCTCGCGGCGGAGATCACAGCGAAAATGGGACGCGACCCAGGCGAGATCTATTCCGACCTGACTCGTGAATTTGGCGATTCGATCTACGAGCGAATTGAAGCGCCTGCCACTTCGGAACAAAAAACAATTCTTATGAAACTTTCGGCAGAGCAAGTCCATGTCAAAGAACTGGCCGGCGAAAAAATAACGACCATTCTGACGAATGCGCCAGGTAATGGTGCTCCACTTGGAGGTTTGAAAGTATCAACAGATAACGGATGGTTCGCAGCACGTCCTTCAGGGACTGAAGAAATTTACAAAATATATGCAGAGAGTTTCCGCGGAGCCGATCATCTAAAACACATTCAGGAAGATGCACAGGTCATCGTCAACGACGCTTTGAAAGCAGGAAATTAGTCATGATTTGGCTTGAGGAATAACCTTGAACAATAGAAACCCGATCACTGAGGTTGAACTGGAAAAACTTCAACTAGACTCGTTTCTCTACTTTCTGAATGAAACGAATCCAATTAACGGGCTGGTAGCCGACAAGACCGAGAATGATTGGCCCGCCAGTATTGCCGCTACGGGTTTTGCCCTGGCAGCTTACCCAGTGGCTGTTGAGCGCGGATTTATGTCCCGTATTGAAGCGGTGGAACGAACG
>JBBRWF010000188.1:0-8050 GCA_038249405.1 Anaerolineales bacterium | reverse complement strand
GTCGATGGTGGCCGACTTGCCAGTGCTGCGCATGGCATACCTGATTGAGCGCGATTTCTCAGAGTTTTACGCAATGGCGGCCAGCAAAACCGAAGGCGAGGCGCACAAAGTACTTTCGATGCTGGCGCACTGGGAAGCCGGTCACGAGCGCCTGTTTAAGAACCTGCACGACAAGGCCTTTGAGTTGTACTCCGGCATGCCCTGGGGAGGGTAAAAGCGGCTGGAAAGAAAAGGCGCAGGGTCAAAACCCCTGCGCCTTTTCTTTCCAGAATACAACGAAATAATGGAATAAGCTGCCTGGGCTATAAAACCGACTTGAATTTAAACTGCCAAAGTTGTATAGTTTAATTGCAGATGGAGTTGTTCTTTTTTCACAGCGCTGAATAGGGCGAGCCCTTTATCCAACGCTGTAAGGATGAGCCGCATGCCGAACAAACGATTTATCCTTATCAGTATTATTATCGTTGGAATAATCGTGATAGGTCTCAGCTTTAACCATGCCGCTGCAAGCACAGGATGTTTTAACGATACCAACGGCAACATGTTTGAAACCTATATTTGCTGGATGAAAGAGAATGCCATCACTGGTGGCTGCGCGACAAACCTTTATTGCCCTGATGCATACGTAACCCGCGGCCAAATGGCAGTATTCATGCAAAAGGCCGCCAACATCCCGCCCTGGACCGGAGATATTTATGTTCACGGCGCTCTAGGTAGTTTGCAGCCCAACGCAACCTACGCATCGACTGCCAGCGTCCGCTATTACAGCGATGTCGTACAACTTCGCACAAACGCTGTAACTTCCAATTACTACCAGATATTTGCAGAATTGCCAGTCAGCCTGTATAACAAGGCAACCCTCCTCAAGGGAGTGCAAGTTTGCTACAACGCAACTACGTCGGGCGGCACACTGACCAGGGTAAACCTAGAATTGTGGAGCGGCGGCGCAATTCCAGCTGTGTACGCAGAAGTGGATACCTGACTGCCCGGGCTGATGCAGCCTACCGCTCGTATTTATTGGCCACCCCTACTGCGCTGGACGCCAGCGACCACGTAGTTTTGCTGCTGAGGGGATATTTCCCTAACATAGCTGACTCGGTCAATATCGCTTCCATTACCTACATTCTGTCACCGAGCACAAACCCGGGCAGCCTCGGGCCACTGGATGCTTCCCAACCTGAAAACACTATTACTTCCGCACAAGGCACAACATCTTCAGAAGCAATTCCATAATCTTGCCCAATGAATGACTCCATTTGCCGATAAGCCACCGGATAAATCCTGTGGCTTATTTTTTTGGCCCACATTTTGATTTATAATCTTGGTATGCAATACCTGACGACCGAAAAGGATTCTCTCAAAATGAAAAACAAGAAGAAGCGCTTCGGCGCCCTGGTACTTGCGGTACTGGCCCTGGTACTGACCCAGCTGGCCTGTAAAGCTGTGATGGGGGGATCAGCGCCCACCCCTGACAGCCAGGTGCAGGTGGTTACCCCTACGCCGCGAATCGTGGTCATCACCGCCACGTCGTCCACGGGCGGCACACCCGGCGACAACCCGCTGGCGCAGTTCAGCGATGAGCAGATCAAGGACGGCATCCAGAAATCGCTGGATATGTATGCCCAGGCTTACAACGAAAACGACCCGGCGCTGTTAGAAAAAGTAGTCGATCAGGATAACAAGCCTTTCAAACGCATTGTGCGCAGCCGCTTTAACGATTTTCAGAAATCCTTTCAGGCTGGGAGTTATTTTTTTAAGAATACACTGCTAAGCATTAATCGCCGCGAATATGGCTATGTGATCGCACATTATCAAGATGAAGGCGGCTGGCAGGCGGATTGGCCCTATCGTTTTAACGGCAATAACTGGGTGCTGACCGAGCCTGGCGTTGACCAGATCGGCAAACCGGTAACCACAGAAACGGAACATTTCACGTTTATCACTTATCCTTGGAATGAGGATGTCAACCAGAAGATCATGGATTTGATGGAAACGGCCAGGCAGCAAGTACAGGAGCGGCTGGGCAAAGCCCCGGCAGAAAAAGCCACCGTGCGCATTGTGCCAATCTACGGTCTTGACCCATTTGGGGCCATGCAGGCCATCGCCTGGTATTCGGCGGATGGTGAAGGCAATGGCGACCTGATCCATATTTACGCCCCCAATTCCTACGCCTATTCGTATTACGACCCGGCTGTAGGTTGGGATGGTGAATTACAGTAAACGCTAACGCATGAATACACGCACATGGCACACCGCCGCAATTTTGACCTGACCGGGCGGCTGGTAGATTGGATGAGCGAAGGTCTGGCTGAATACATTTCACAGGCACCAAATGACGTGCAAAGCGCCTGTTTTGCCTTCAAGGCTGGGGATATTATCCCGATCCTGGACGAGAGCGGCGTGCTCGACAAGCAGGATCTGATGCACATGACCAGCCTGCAAAAGAATACCGGATTGGCTTACGCTTATTCAGATGCGCTAACCACCTTCGTAGTGGAAAAACACGGCGGGCTGGATGGGTTCTGGAAGCTGGCAAAACAAATAGACGCAACCGGTGATTTCAAGAAAGCGGTCAAAGCAGCCTTTGGCGTCAGTTACGAAAGTTTTAATAAGGAATGGGAAAGCTGGCTGAAGAACCAGTGCAATTAGAGAATTACCATAAATACCGCCTCACTATTTTTTTAAAAGTGAGGCGGTTTTTTATTTAAGGATATAACAGTATTAATTGGTTGTTGATGCACCCATGCTGAAATCAGTATAATATGTGATGACTCTGGACTGCGGAATAACCTTTCACACTCAACCAAAGGCAATCACAGGCGGGGGATCAAGACAGGCGTTTTCTTTTTGTAATCTTCATAATCCGGCTGAGCACCCCATTTTTTATCTGATTTGGCTTCAAGAAGGGGAACCCCGCTGACACGGGTGAGGAGCAGCGTAACAAAAATCGGGGAAATCATTGCAACCCATTGCCAACCTTGCAGAACGGGCAAGGCAATCAGCGCCACCCCAAGCCACAGGACAATCTCGCCAAAATAGTTGGGATGGCGGGATCTGGACCACAGTCCGGTTTGAATAAACCTGCCTTTGTTGGCTGGATCTGCGCTGAAGCGGCGCTTTTGAGAATCGGCAACAACTTCAATGGCGAACCCAAAAAGCCACAACAGGAAACCGAGGATGGCGAACAGATCGAGTTCTTTGCGGATTGAGTTTGTAATGGCTACCAGTGCGGCGGCAGCGGTAAAGGTTACCCAGAGGGCCTGGATGGTCCAAACGTTCAGAAAGCGGATAAAAGAGGGTTTGAGTTCATCAAAACGGTCATCCTTGCCAGCTTTTTGAATACGGGTAAACAGAAATAAACCCAACCGGACGGCCCAGACCACGACCAACGCTGCCAAAAGAAGCGAGCGGGCATCCAGATTTTTACTAAAAAGCACAGCAATGACAATGATGGAGATATACGTGAGACTGCCTGTCAGGTCGAAGAATTTTTCAGTTTGCAGAAGAAAAGACGGAATAAAAACCAGCCACTGGATCAGGAAGGCCAGGGCTACCGCCAGTGCGAAGAGCGGCAACCCGGCAAACGATCCGCCGCCCTGGCTGCCCGCGAGCGCCACCAGGATGCCGATCAATATCAAAACTGGAAAAACGATTAAACCAATGCAATCAGATTTTTTCATGAATATTTATCCTTTTTAAATAGACTTAATGAACGCTTTGTTCCATACAAAACCGTTATTCAGCCGCGCCCACCACGGCAAAACCAAATGCGCCGGGGCCAATGTGCGCTCCTATCACTGGGGTAATATCTGCCACCAAAGGGTCAAGCCCTGGGAACAGCTCCGCCACGTGGGCGCGCAATTCGGCTACACGCTCCGGAGCATGACTGTGCAGGATGGCAAGCCGTTCAAGAGGGCCCACACGGCGCAGCATTTCATATACGTGCTGCCTGGCCCGCTCGAGAGAGCGCACACGCTCATTGGTGGGTATGCCATTCTCCATGATTAGTATCGGTTTGATTTGCAGCAGAGAGCCAATGCCAGCCATGAAACTGTTCATACGTCCACTTCGTTTTAGAAATTCCAATGTATCCAGTGCAGCAAATACATGGGTGCGCAATATCTGACTCTGGAGTTTGGAGAGAATTTCAGCCACTGAATGCCCGGCAGCGGCCATTTTTGCGGCAGTCTCCACCGCAAACCCGGTACCCAGGCTGAGCTGGCGGGCATCCAGCACGGTGACCGGCAATGAGCTGGTTTGCTGTGCAGCAACATGCGCCACATTCACCACGCCGCTTAGTGATTCAGAAATGTGAATGGACAGAACCTCGCTTGCGCCTTCATCCGAAAGTGCATTGTAAACAGCATAGAATTTTTGGGGCGATGGTACTGCGGTGGTGGGATGAACGGGGAAGGATGGCAGTTTTGTATAAAACTCATCGCGAGTCATATCCACACCGTCCAGGTAACCCCGGCTGCCAACATTAATATATAGCGGCACGACTGAGATGCCATAGCGGGAAATTATCTCGGAGGGTAGATCACAGGTACTATCAGTGACAATCCGAACTGGCATGGCCCACCACCTTTGGTAAGAGAAATGATCTTTCTATCGGACAGAAACAAGCTGCTCTGCATTCAACTGATCCAGCATTTCGAACAATTCTTCGTTGGCTGGAATATCGGCCATGGAATGGCCATAGTGCACAAAACGGACTGAACCGGCTTTATCCACAACCACCTGAGCAGGCATGCGCCCCAGCTTGAACAGGTTGACTTCCTGCCCATATAATTTTAATACGCTGGCTTTAGGGTCTGGCAAACCGATAAAGGGCAGCGAGTTTTCACGCCAATATGCTTCAAAAGCCGCTGCATCTTCTGGGCCAACGACAATAATTTGGGCCTGCCGGTCGATAAATTGCTGAATGTCATGGCGCAACTGCGCCATGTGCTTCTGGCAAAATGGTCAGACAAAGCCGCGGTTGAAGACCAGCAAAACGTGCGAATTTCCGCGAAAGTCTGATAATGAAACGGACTGTTCTTTGAAATCGGACAGGGTGAAATCTGGTGCGGGGGTGTTAAGAGCCACTCTAGGCATGGAATTCCTTTGGTTAAGCAACGATTGGAAAAAAGAGAAAATCTTGTTGGTTGAACCTGTGTTTTGTCCCTGAACCATACATAAACTATATCACTTTTGGCATAATTTTTTCTGCCTGAATGCATTATAGCACATATTTCGTAATTTGTATATATTTTGTCTATTATTTGTATAGTTTTAATTGACTTTTCCAGAGTAAAAATCGTTGGTGCAATTCCTTATTAATTAAGCCCACCTGAGAACCTGTGAGGTTAGCCGGGTTTCCATCCGTCTGTTTTAAGAACTTGAAGCCTGCGATTATGCTATACTTAAATCAACAGCCAGCACGCGGGGAGGCGCGCCATGAACATGAAGGATTTGACCGGTCAGAACCTGGGGCGGTACCACGTCATTGAACCACTGGGGCAGGGCGGAATGGCCTCGGTATTTAAGGCCTACGATACCAGCCTGGAGCGTTTTGTGGCGATCAAGGTTATTCGCCCCGATCTTGAAAGCGGCGATAACCAGGGTGAGTTTCTTAAGCGCTTTCAGCGCGAGGCCAAAGCCCTGGCCAAGCTAGACCATCCCTACATTCTCAAAGTGTTGGATTACGGCGAGCAGGAGGGTATTCCCTACCTGGTGATGCCGTTTGTGCCAGGCGGCACGCTCAAGGAAAAAATGGGGGTGCCCATGTCCACCGCGCAGGCTGCCAGTTTGCTGGCGCAGATTGCCCACGCGCTGGAATACGCCCACAACCAGAATATCATTCACCGCGATGTAAAACCTGCCAACATCTTGATCAGCCAATCTGGAGCGCCCTTGCTCTCGGATTTTGGGATTGCCAAGATCGTGGCATCTGAAAACACCGGGCAGCTGACCGCCACCGGCGTTGGGATTGGCACGCCGGACTATATGGCGCCCGAGCAGTGGATGGGCGTAGCCGACCCGGGCACAGATATCTACTCGCTGGGGGTGGTTTTTTACGAGATGGTTACAGGCCACCGCCCTTTCACGGCAGACACCCCGGCAGCGGTACTTGTCAAACACCTGCGCGACCCGCTGCCGCGGCCCAAGTCCTGGGTGATTGACCTTTCGGATGATGTTGAGAAAGTACTGTATAAGGCACTCGCCAAGGAACCCAAGAATCGATTCCAGAAGATGGGTGAATTCGCCAAAGCGCTGGAGCAGCTGGCGCGCGGTGAGGCCACCGCAATTTCAGCGATTCCGGTGGATATTCCTACGATGCAGTCACTGGATGGTTCGGCGTTTGGCGCTTCTCAGACATTGATGGCTTCGCAGGCCACCACCCGGCAGCCGATAGGCACACTCACACCCGGCACAATCCCGGTACAGCCAAATAAATTCAACTGGGTAGTTTTTGCGATTATCGCGGCCGTGCTGGTAGGGGTGTTGTGCCTGGTCACCGGCGGGGGATTATTTGCAGCGCGTTCATTCTTTACTTCAACCCAGCAGAGCACAACCAGCGCAGCAACGCTGGCTCCCGGAGAAACAGCACCAGCCGCTGAGATTGCGCCAACCGCAAAACCCGGTGAAACTGCCACACCAGTGGTCAAAAACACACCCACCAGCCCGCCGCCCATCCTTAAGATCGATGGCTTGCCGGAGGACGTGCCGCTTCTAACCGGCAATAATGGGGATCTGATCACCTCCAAAAACGAAGGCATGACGATGTATTCGTTTTCCAGCAACCTGCCCATGGATAAAATCCAGGATTTTTACCTGACGGGCATGAAAACGAACAACTGGCAGATCATGAATGAAACCACGCAGAGCGACTCATCCTCCTGGTATTTTACAAAAGACAATGATAAGCGCATGGTGATTATCATGCTTTCAAAAAGGGATGAGGGTACGCAGGTGGCGATCATGCTGCCAAAGCAATAATTTGTATTACGAACAACTACCCGTATAAGCGAGTACTTGGTACAATCGATGGATGCGTTCATTCATCGTCTCCTGCCTGATATTCAGCCTGGCGCTCGGCGCCTGCACCCGTTCGGCGCCCATCGACACCAGTTTTACGCCCCCGGCCTCAACCCCCGTTCCTGTATCACAAGACCCGGCCGTGGCTGTGCCGGTAGAAACCTACCTGCCGCCCACGCACCTGCCGGGCCAGCCCATCCCCAGCCCAACCGCCAACGGAGCAGCCGGGGTAATGTTAATGCCAACCTTTACTCCGATGGCCGCCATAAACCAACCGGCAGCCACACCCGGCCCGCTGAGCTACGTGGTACAGGATGGGGATTATCCCGCTTCGATTGCCAGTCAATTTGGCATCACGGTGGAAGAACTGCTGGCTGCCAACAACATGGGAGCGGATTCGGTGATTTATACCGGTACCACATTGATGGTCCCGGTCAGCGCACAGCAGGCGGCGGCAGCGAGTAACGCCGCCGTCCAGGTTTCCAGCGCAGACTACTTTAAAATCATCCCCGATTCTGAATTGATCTACGGCCCGCTCAGTTCGCTGCTGGATGTAAACGCTTATGTACAGAAGGCGGGCGGATACCTGGCTTACTACTCGCAGGATGTTAACGGCGAAACCCTGAACGGGGCACAGGTCGTGGTGAAGGTGGCGCATAATTACTCTGTCAATCCGCGCCTGCTGCTGGCCTTGCTCGAATACCGCTCACAGTGGGTCACAAATCCCAACCCGGCGCCATCCACCACCTACACTCCCATCGGTTATGTCGATGAGTTTCACCAGGAACTCTACCGCCAACTGACCTGGTCGGCAGATATGCTCAACCAGGGTTTCTACAGTTGGAAAGCGGGTAAAGTACAGACCTGGAACCTGGTGGACGGCTCGCAGATCGTTCCTCAGCCGGGGATCAACCCAGGTACGGCCGGGGTACAGCACCTGTTCAGCAAGCTGGACGATCAGACCACCTGGGCCATCGACACGGGGCCAAACGGCCTATTTGCCACTTACACCCAGATGTTTGGATACCCC
>JBBRWF010000187.1:0-8053 GCA_038249405.1 Anaerolineales bacterium | reverse complement strand
CAGCCGGAAGAATGGCTAGCCCGCGCACGCCTGGCCAGCGCCCGGCATGTCAACATCCTGCCTTCCCGCCAGGTCAATCTAGTCAACTGGTCAGGCGGGGTTGGAAAAACCACCCTGGCGATGGCAATGTGCAAGCGTTTCGTTGAACGTACCAGCCTGCCAGCCGCCCTTCTGGAACTGAGCATGGGTGGCTGCGCGCTCCACGCCCGCGTTTCTGCGGAAGCACCGGAATTTTTCGCCATCGCCACCCAAAACGTGCCGCCGACCCGCTGGCATGGCGTGAGCTTATACCCGATGGATGGGCGGACGGCGGAGGTGATGTGGAGCGATGAACCAGAGCGTGTTTTGAACGTGCTGGCGGAGATCCGTAAACAGCACACCCTTCTGGTTGTGGATGCCTTCCCCGGTCATCCGGTATTTACAGACCTGTCTATGCCGCAGCCTGGGCGGTTCAATTTCGTGGTTACTTCGCCGCGCGACGATGCCCTATTGCAGGCGAAGCGGCTGTATGCGGAACTTGCTGAGACCAAACACCTGGTTTTGAATATGTCCCGCACATTGGCAGATCGAACCGGGGTGCAGGCCGATGTGATCTTACCGTTCCGCGAAAGCTGGGCGGCGAACCTCGACGATCGCCTGGCGGATCCACTACTTGAAATAATTTACCCCGGCTGGAACAGGAAGGCAAAATGAACCGGACAGCCCAATTCTTGATCGGACTGGTATCGCTCGTCCTGGCAATTGGCGCGGGCATCTATGGGCGCAATGCGTACCTCAAGGACGTGTCCACCATGCAAATCCCGGTACCAGCGCAGAACATAGCCCCTTACACATGGTTGACCCCAGACCTCTTTGCGCTTCGCGAAGTGCCGCGTGCGTTGGAGAACATGGCCTATTACCAACAGGTCAACGACCTCAACGGCAAAATATCCACTTCCACGTTGCGGGCAGGTCTGCCAGTTCCCCAGAACGACGCTGTGAAACCGGAAACTTTCCGGCTGGCAGAAGCCCAATATGAAGTCCTGTCCATTCCGGTCGAACCGGTTTCAGCGGTTGGTGGCCAGATTCACATCGGCCAGCGCGTGAACCTGTATACCATGACCGACCCTAACCCCTCTGAACAAAGTAATTACCAAGAGGGTTCTCCAGAACACCTGTCTTCTCAGGTGCAACAGATTGCGGCTTCCATTCTGGTGGTGGACGTGCGCTCTTCGCAAGGGCTGGCCGCCGATTCGATGGAAGCCCGACAGCAGGGTGGCACGGCCATGTCTGGCGCGCAACAGGTGGAACAGACCCAAATCCTGACCCTGGCGCTTCCGCCAGAGCAGGTGGAAACGATCTTGATGGCGGTGGCAACCGCGAAAAAGCAAGGAGGTCTGCTGTGGACCACGCTGGCGACACCTTGATCTGTCATCCGACCCCGCTAAAGATCGAATCGTTGACGACCGCTGATCTGGAGATGATCGACTGGGTGCGCGACACGCTGGTGTCGCGTGCCATCAAGCCGCCCAGTTGGCGGGACGTTGACCCCGAAAAGCGCGCCCGTTTCTTCGATGAAGTTCGCGGTGTGCTGATTGCGCAGGGCGGCGACCGTTCCAGCGTGAACCGGCGGGCGCAGATCGTGACGGACGCGCTCTCGGGCGTAGGCCTGCTCGACCAGCTGCTGCGCGACCCCTACGTGGAAGAAATCTTCGTACGCAAGGGGCAGGTAGCCGTAGAGCACGATGGTTCCTTCCATTACTTAGGGAAATTGGCCGACGACCGGTACTTCGAGGACCTTGCCATTCACGTGGCGGACCAGGGTGGGGCAACCCTGCGCGGCGACCGCCCAGCGGTGTTGATCGACCTGCCCGGCGGCGAGCGCTTCACCGCCATGGTTCCCCGTCTTTCCAGTGAAGGAACGGCAATCAACGTGCGCACCTTTGGCCGGCGGATCAAAACCCTGGAAGAAATGGAACAGGCGGGTACTTTCCAAAAAGGGAAAAATCCAATGAGCGGCTGCCTGGAAGACGTGCAGGATGCCAGTATCCGCGCCAAGATCGGGCAGCTGCAGCATGGACCGGATCGTTTGTTGGCCTGGGTCATGGCTACCCTGTCCGGCAGCATCCTGATTGCCGGTGAAATGGGTTCAGGGAAAACGACGCTGCTGAACGCCCTTTCCGCGTTTCTGCCTACGGCTGCCCCGGTCGCCGCGTTGGAAACCTTCCGGGAACTGGATCTCCAGCACCCCTTTCTGCTGCGTGCCGTAGCTCCGGCAGAGTTGCCGGAAGGCACACCGGGCGTGACTCTGGATTGGGTGTTGAACGTGATCTACACCCGCATGAACCCGGCCGCGGTGCTGGTTGGTGAAGTGGTTGGCCCCGAGGCGCTACAGTTCCTGAAAGCCACCTGCCTTGGACGTAAGGCCATGACGACCATCCACGGCGGAACAGTCGAGGAGGCGTTGATGCGTTTGGAACAACTGGCGTTAGCGGCTGCGCCGGAATTGGGATTGTCCGCTATTCGTTCCATGGTCTCAATGGGTGTTGACGTAGTGGCCTTAATGGGACGCACGAACCGGAATGGACGCGTGGATCGCTCTTTACAAGCAATTGCCTGCCTGGATGGGCTGAACCCGGATGGAACCTACCGGCTGAACTATCTCTACAACGGGTTGAACGGCCAGCCGCAGCAGATCATCGAGACCGCATTCACGAACTTAATGGAGATCGCATGAAGAAGATTTTGCGCTGGATCATCCTGACGCTTTTGCTCGCCTTGGCATGTGGCTGCGTGAGCTTTTTGTTCATCAACGTCAATCGCGGGATTGTCATCCCCCAGGAAACCCCAGCGGCCACAGTCGAAGCTGTTGACGTGCAATGCCGAGAGGATGTGATAGCCCGGAACCTCAAGGACGCGCCCTGGCAAGGATTGCGCTTCCTGCCCGAACAACGGGAATGGCGCTTTTACGGCTGGACAGGCGAAACGCGCCAAATTAAGTTCAGTGTGCCGTTTGATTTGATCAAGGTCTATTATCTGGAAAAGGACGGTGACCTGACTTACACCTGGGTTGCCACCGGCGCTGAAATTCCAGGGCAGGGATACCGGTCATCTGCCTTAAAGCCGGTTCAGTCCGGGCAGGTGGTTGCCGTTCGCCTGTTTGGGAAACACGTGAGCCAGTGGGGCGTAGAATGGGGCGAATGCAAAAGCGAGCTCTGCAATCTGGCCATCATGGTGGATACGATGTTGGTGTTGGACGATAAAGGCACCGGCGTGAGCAATGGCTTTATCCGCTACGGCTGGCAGCCCCCCACCTATCCTTTTTATGGATTCCTGATCTGGTCTATTGAGCCTGCCTTTGAAATCACGGAACAGGTTTCAGCGAACCAGTAGAGGTGGACATGGCATTGAATGCACCGGATTTGAATCGATCGAAGAAACGCAACTCCCAGAATCAGGGTCGCTGTCCAGTCTGTGGCCGGCGACAGATCACCCGACCATCCCGTCATCACTCGTTTTCGGATGACGGGATGGCTGATGACCTGGAGCAGTTGGTTGAAACGATGAATTTGGGCGAGATCGCGGCCTTGTTGGGCATCACTCGCTATGAATTGGTAAAGCGCTACCGGTCGATAGGAATTCCGGTGGATGGAATTGGAGAGGAGGACGAATGAGCCTCTTTCGCTGGGTACTGGAAGCCAGTTTTCTGGCCTTTGTTGTTGGCGTATTTCTTTCTGCGCGCGTGCTCTTGGAAAATGGCTGCGCCGTCCTTGTCAGCCTGTGGCGGCGGCTCTTTGCGCCCTGGACGGCGCTGCGCCTGAAAGACCTGGGAATTCTCCAGGAGGAGAAGCATTCTCGCAAGATCACCTTTGCCTGGCGTAGGCTGCTCATTCCGGCCGTTGCGTTGGTTATTGCCGTGGCAGTTGGGGATGCCCTGGTCTCGCCTCTAGTGCTGCTTTTTGGCGCTGTTGCCCTGTTCTGGATGCGATATCAATCTGGAGAAGCGCAGCAGGCGAAGGTCAATGAGGATGCGGAACTGGCCGTGCTGCAGATGCGCTCTTTGCTCAATGTGGATCATTCCCTTCTCAACAGCCTGAATGCCATTGACCTTCCAGAGGGGATCCTGAGAACGGCTATCCAGGAAGTGGCTTCGCGGTTGCAAATGCACCAGCCACCTGAGCAGGCTGCTATAGCGCTCAAGAATTTGCCCGGTGCGGTAACTGCCCGGCTGGCCGCCCTAATCGCCAACAGTTCACACATCACCGACGAAGTGCAGATGGGTCTGTTTCAAGCGGTGGAAGCCGAAGCCCACCGGCAAAAAGTTATCCGCTCCAAAATGCGCCAGACCCTGGCACTGGTTCGCGGAACCATCCGCTTGCTACAGGGGGTGGCTGCCGCGGCCACGGTCTTTGTTTTACTCGCACCAGACTGGCGGACTTTTTTTGTCCAGGACGTGCCTCACCAGGCGCTGCTGACCGTGCTGCTAATCTGCGCGGTATTCGCCAGTCTGTATTTCGAGTTTGAAGTCCATCAGTTGGGGAGAGGAGAAGCATTCTAATCATGGATACGTACCCGCTGGTGGTTGGCTTCTCCCTGGCCATTGGCATCGGACTGATCGTCAATGCGTCGTTATCCTCACTCTATTCTTTGGGAAGGAGGTGGTTTCTGGTACTCGGTCACCGGCGTTATCGCCTGCACGCGCTTGGAGTAGACGACCGGGCAAACGACACGCACACCGATGATGAAATTCTTGGCTTAAGTGGCATTCCCTGGGTCAATCTCTATGCCGGCGCAGCGGTGATTGGGCTGGCGCTGTTCTTCTGGATTGGGCCGTACTTGCCCACCGCACGGTTGACATTTCTGACTGCGCCTTGCCTGGTCTGGCTGTTCAAAGGCTACCTGGTGCGCCAGCGCCGGCGATTTCTCCTGGGACAAATCCGTCAGTTGTTGATTGATCTTCGCCTGCACATGAGCTTGCGTGGCTCGCTGCTGTTGGGGTTGGAGAACATCGTTCAAACCACCCACGAGAACAACCTGGTTTATCGGGTACTGAAGCTACGCACGTCCGGTGGGCAGGCAAAAAGCGGGCTGGACGTGCTGCGTCAGGTGGCAACGGATTTGAAATCCCCGCACATGGTTCGCATTGTCCAACGTATTCAAGCTGCGCAACAGTCAGGCGGCGTCCTGACGATGGATCAGGCGCTGATTTCGTCCATCGAAGAGCTGACGGACGAAATCAACGGCCAGACCGAAGAGCAGATGCAACGCCTGCCGCTGCGCATTACCTTACTAGCCATGCCGTTGTTGCTTGGCCCCATCGTCATCCTGTTTTTCTATCCGCTCGTCGATCGCATCCTGCAAACCCTTTCGGGCACAGGAATTGGCGGCGGCTTCTAATCCACTTGGAGGTTCTCTATGTTGTTTGACCGGAAAGCATCTGAAATCCCGCAGTTCGTCGTAGTCCTGGCCATCGCTATTGTTCTGGGTGCGGCGGCCGTGTGGGGTATCCTCAGCAATATCGGTACCCAGGGAAATGGCATCGCCACCTGGATCGACAGCATCGCCGTACCAGCTGCGCACCCCTAATCTGACCTAGACAATGCTCATCCGGTGTCCGGATACGCTGGTCACCGGATGAGAAGTGAGGAGGTTTTATGTTGCACGATCGAAATGGTCAGAGTGTCGTGGAATACATCGTGATCCTGGCGATCTTTATCAGCCTGGTGGGTGGCGCGTTGTGGCAAATCTTTACAACCTTGCAAACCAAGTTCAATGATGTCAACGTCGAAATTGGATCGTAAACACGCCCAGCAAGGACAGGCTTCGGTGGAGGCATTGCTGGTCTTGATGATCCTTGCCTCGGTGATCTTTGGCGGTATTGAGTTGAGCCAGGGGATTGCGATTCGTCAGGCAGTAGACAGCGGGTCCAGCGCAGCATCCAGGGCACTTTCGCTTGACCCAACGCGCTGGACGTTCGCGGAGACTCTTGTACAGCGGACCGTCGATCAGAATGTGATGGGTGGCAGCGCGCCAGTAACACTCCGTGTTTACGACACAGGCAACACCCAGCACAACGCTGCGTGGCTCTCGGGCAGCCCGTTTGGAACCGCCTTTGTGGTAGAAGCCAGCGTTCCATTTCAAACCGACATTCCATTTATGCCGGCCTCGGCCATCACCATTCGTGTGCGCCACTGGGGCATCGTCGAGCGTTATCCATGATTGCTGAAAAAAAAGGTCAAACAGCTGTTTGGGGATTGCTCATCCTGCTTGTGCTGATCGCCATCGCCTCCGGCCTGGTGGATATCTATCGCCTTTATGCCGCGCGTAATTGGGCGTATTCAGCAGCCCAAGAAGCGGCTCTGGCTGGAGCATCGCGCGGACGGGATTGGAATGCACTCATGGTAGGTGATGAAATAAGGTTGGACAGCACCACTGCCAAAACGGAAACCGAAAGGATTTTGATAGCAGAAATGGCTTCACACAGAATAAGCGGCTACACAATGGACGTGCGTGTTCTACCGGATGCTGGAGGCGGGAGCATCGCTGGTTTCCCGCCACGGCCCGTACGTCTGGGTGACAACCTTGGTGAGTGGAGCAGCAGCGAGCCGGCGGTTGGGGTGTATCTGGAAGTTCCTGTGGATTGGCTGATGCTAGACATGTTGAACATCCAGGGAAAAACCGTACGAGTGTTCGCCTCTGCAGGAGTCGCGCAATGAGCTTTCCTTTGAAAACAGGATCAACACGGAAAACCAATTGGCTGCGAGGCGCTACAGTCTTTATCGTTCTGGCCGTTCTTCTGGCCGGCTACCGACTGGTCCTCGCCAACATCTCTCCCGAGTATCTGCGGAATGGGCGCACTTACGATCAAGAAAGCAGCTATACCCAATGGAATGGATCGGTAGCGTACGTCAATCTGTTCCACCGCGATAGCACTTCGCTCCCTCCCTCCGAAGGGGGCGCTTCCTGCAACAGCGGTTGCACCGAACAAGTCACACGCATCCAAAACGGCAGCTCGGTCTCTGGTAACTTCACCTATCTCCGGACATTCAATGTGCAGGCGGCCTACAGCGGCGATCACAACGTTGGCACGGTGACCGTTCGAGCATGTGGGCAGGTTATCTTTACAGATAATCTATACATAGCAAACCAGAGCACTCCCGGTTTCAATAACTTGCCGAGCCCGGCCTGGAACGTGCCAACCGCGGGCGATTGCGCATGGTCGATCTCCGCCAGTGGTGGGTATGTCGACATTCGAGCAGTCACAACGACATATAGGACAACCCCTGCGCCAACCGTGGACCTGCGGGTCAACGGATCGAATGGTCCGCTCAGCTTCAGCCCGCCAGCCAATTACACCTTGAGTTGGACGAGCACCAACGCTGCATCGTGTACGGCCGCGGGAAGCTGGAGTGGAGCACAAGTAACCAGTGGTTCTCAGGGCATAAGTAATGTAGGCAGTGGGGCATATACCTACACCATTACCTGCACCAACCCTTCCGGTAGCGCAAGTGATAGCGTAACCGTAAGTGTCTTGTCTGCCCCAACAGTGACCGTCAGCGCGCCTGCGGCCATGACTGCTCCAGCTAGCTATACGGCAACCTGGACGAGTTCCAACGCCACATCCTGCACAGGCACAAACCGTTTTACAGGTTTGAGTGGACTAACAGGCTCAAGATCCGAAACAGGACTCCCTGTTGGCAACTATGATTACACCGTCACCTGTACGAATGCGTTGGGCGCATCGGCATCCGACACGAAACGAACGGTGGTGTATGCTGCCCCTTCGGTCGACCTGAAAGTCGACGGTTCAGACGGGCCTACCTTGACACGTACCGGCCCGATCTCTTATCCGGCCACATGGACCAGCAGTAATACCACGCAGTGTGCCGGTTCTTCTCGCCTGGCAGGATATTTTGGAATTGCGGGTACGCGTTCGGAAGCAAACGTTCCGGCAGGAACCACCTACGATTACATGGTGACCTGCCAGAATCCTGCTGGGGCAACCGCCAGCGATACAGTGCGGATGATCGTTGTGGCCGCGCCATCTGTCGACGTGCGGGTGAACGGGTCAAAT
>JBBRWF010000186.1:0-8237 GCA_038249405.1 Anaerolineales bacterium | reverse complement strand
CCAGCACCAGTACCCACTATACCAGTGACCTGGTGCTCTTTTTTTCTTTTGCGAGCAAACCATCCGCGGAAATCACCGCGAAAGAGGTGGATGATTACATCGCCCACTGCCAGGCCAAAGGCCATGCCGAGACCACCATCAACCGGCGGTTGACAGCCATAAACACCTTCTACTACTTCCTGGACATGACCGAAGACTATCCACTGGTTTGCCCGGTGCACAAGCGTCATTTCCTGCCGAAGGTCAGACCCCTGCCGCGCGATGCCCGGAATGATGAATTGGGGTGTCTGTTTTCCGGGCTCCACAAACTGAGAGACAGGGCGATGGTTCTGCTCATGCTCGAATGTGGGCTGCGGGTCGGAGAGGTTCACAACCTGTCGCTCGAAAATATCTCTATGGAAAACCCACCCAGACTGACCGCGCGCGGCAAGGGGGACAAACTGCGCAAGGTTCCGCTCTCCCCGCTGGCGCAAAACGCGCTGCAAGGCTGGCTCAGTCACCGCCCGATCACAACTGATCGGGCGGTTTTTATTTCCCATCGCAAAAAGCGCCTGTCCGTTTCCGGAATTCAATCCATTCTGCGTGAAATGTGCCGGAAAACGGGTGTGGATATTACTTGCCACCAGTTCCGGCATACTTTCGGGCGGCGCATGGCCGAAGCTGGCATGTCTGTGACTACTTTGCAAGCGCTGCTTGGCCATGAAAATCTGCGCACCACCCAGGTATATGTGCATCTTTCCGATCCGTATTTGCAGGCCGAATATGACTGCGCCATCGAAAAGGTGCTGGAGTTGTTGGCATGACACTCTCGACCGGCAAGCGCAAAGCGCACTTCAAAGCGACCATTCCAACAGATACAGTCCTCAAACCAATCGGCCAGTGGCTCCCGGAAAATCGGGACTTCCTGGCCGATTTTTGTGCCTGGCTGCGGCAGGGCGGCTACAGCCCATCCTCGATCCGAACGTACAGCGTCAGCGCGCGTCTGGCCCTGGGCTTTCTGGATAAATTATGGATGCAGCTTGACCCCCAGCGCGACATGGAACAGGTGCGCTCGTATCAGGCCTCACGCCGGTTCAGTTCATCCACACTGGCGGGTTACCAAAAGGGCCTGAACAAGCTTGCGCATTACCTGCGCCAGCGCCAGGGTCTGCCTGAACCCGAAAAAACGGTCAATTGGGATGGATATTTCAAGGGCGTTCCTGACTGGCTGGCCGCTGACATTCGGGCGTATGTGGAGCAGCGTTCCCGCGCCTGGCAAGCGGACAATCGCGTGCAGCTCGCGCGCAGCCTGCTCTCGAACCTGGGCGGGTTTGCCCGCTTTGCAAAACCGGGAAGCCTGAAAGAGATCACCCCCAAAAGCTGGTTTGCCTATCTTGAAGCGCGCGTGAAAATGGGCGCAAAACCATCGGGCAACAACACCGTTTTGTGGACCTTGCAAAGTTTCTTGCGTTTCCAGCAGACTGTCGGTAAGGAAATCTGTGAGCGTATGTTGAAAGTGCGCCCGCAGAAAACCGCTATCCCCGCTCCACGCGATTTGGCGATACCGGATATCAAGACCCTGTTGCAAGCCGTAACCGGCTCGATGGATCGCACCTGGCTGGTATTAATGGCGCATACCGGTTTGCGCACCTGCGAAATCCGGCGCTTGAAATGGAGCCAGGTGGATTTTGAACGCCGTCAATTGCGGATCGAGCAGTCCAAGGGCAAAGAAGACCGCATGGTGCCCATCAGCCAGCCGGCATTGGAGGCGCTGCAGGGGTTGGAAAGAACCTCGGAGTACGTCTTCAGCCGCTATCACAAGCCATTAAGCAGCCGCTACTGCCAGTCCCGGCTGGCGACCATTGGCAAGACCTGCGGAGTCAAGGCCACGCCTCACCAGTTGCGCCATTCCGCCGCCACCCTGCTGCTTAACAACGGCATGTCGGTGTGGGGCGTGAAGGAAATCCTGGGGCACAAGTCCGTGGAGACTACGCTGGGGTACGCGAGAACTTACGATAGCTCGGTAGTGAAGGAGTATAAGATGGCGATTAATTCGGTCAGTACGAATTATGCCGAAAGGAGCCTGTCGATGGCTTGACGGGCTTCGTTCAGCCTGTGATCCGCAACCCAGAGCCGCGACCGCCGGGCTTTGGCGTTCCGAAGTCTGCAACAGTCAAGCTGGCAGGTGAACCAGCTTTTAAAACTTTCGATTTCAGGGTGCATAAGAGCCTCCTGACAAATTCCATTTGTCAGGAGGCTCTTATGTATCCCTTTAAAGCACCAACTTCATTTCAAATAATTTTGTATTCTTGCTATTCTATAAGATTTTGTCAAAACGGCCTTGAAAAAGCATTGGGTTACCTGCGAGTTGGACACTTTTTAAACTTTTACACCGTTACCAATCACGCATATTGTATTCATCAGGAAATCTACGGCATCCAGACTTTGACAGGGGTTGTAATGCACGGTGCATTTTCTTTTCTATAGATCTCATAAAACTCGTCAATCGTCATTCCCAATGCTTCTTCAACAGGTTTATGCCAGGTATCAACATGCAAATGTTGGGTATCAGATGCGTGGGCAATTGCCTCAACAGACATCAATTGTTCCCTGTTATCAAATATGTTCAACTCTATAACACTATCTTGCCCACAACTCACCACGTTATTGTTGCTTATCTTGGCATGTTTACTGTACCTGAGCACAAATTGATTATCTGGGTATGCCAAAATCAATTTTAGAAATAGATCTCCGGGCAAATCTGGTTCGGTACTGAACAATAGAATGGATGGTTTTCCGTATAAAGTCAAAACCCTTTGCAAATTCAGGGACTTTATAAGGTAAGTTTCGGTAAAGTCAGTAACCTGGAATCGCATGGATCGAATCTTCCCATCATCCACTCTGCTATATATTTCTCCCAAATTATTCAAATCAAAAGGGAATGCCCAGGTAATATAATTGCAGTTACCGAATGTGCAGGGTCTATCTAATCGCACGTCTAGCTCAGTCATTCCCGCTAATGTTTGCAATATCTGTTTTGCTTCTGTCCATTCTGTTTGCCCAGGTATAATTCCTGCCCAGCATGGCAGGCGGCAATTGTCATTCCCTGCGAGCCAAATGTAGTATGTCTGTAGGCCTTTTTCGGCTTCCAACGTTGGCAAAGCTGTCCAGGTTGGGGGAGATATGGGTGTGGTGGTAGAGATTGGGATAGGGGTTAGGGTAAGCGTTGGTACAAGGGTCGGCGCCAAAGTCGGGAATACAACGAATGTTTTTGTAGGCAATTTTTCCACTGTAGACACAGATGGAGCAGTTGGAGAAATCGTATACATTGACGAACAACCTGCCAAAATGAGTAACAACCATGGAACAAGAATCCTTTTCATGTGTTATTTCCCTTCAATTTTCTGGTAAATCCAGGCAGGCATGTTTTTATTCATAAAATCAGAGCGCTTCTGTCCAAGTTTACTTAAAGTGGTTGGATCTATTTCATTTTGTTCCCAACAACCATAAGCCCAGCCAATAAACATATCTGCAAAATATTCACCGGGGGCATCATTAAACCGCCATTGCCATGTTACAGACGATGTGGTCTTCACGCTACAGAAACCATTTGTAGCAGCGGTATTTCCTACTGCAAGCGCACTTGGCACGGCATTCTGCACTGTGCTTCCCCCAATAGCGTTGGCAAACACATGTCCCATCTCATGAGTTATCAAATGCTCAAAGTTTGTTACGGCAACGCCTTCATTTCCCTTTCCGTACTTGTAAATATCATATTCACCTGGTGAATATATATTCATAGAACTTTTGCCAGTTGCCTCGCCGTAAGTATTGTCCTCTTGGCCTGTTCCGGAGTCGATTCGTTTACTGCTTAATTTATGAATTTTTATGCTACCCCCATGCATTTTGAAAAATGCTGTGAAGGGATCGATTTTGTTCGCAGACAAAAGAAGATCGAGAATGCTATTGGTTCCACAATCATCAAATAAGCTTCTTGTAACAGCTTCGGCGTTGTATGCTTTTGCATAAGCAGATGCGATATTACTAAGAGCTCTTTCGGCCATAAATACTTCTTTGCTAGTCCATCGTAGAGCAGTTTTATGCTTGTCATCATAATCATCGACATATTTGCCAAAGATTAGCTGAACAGTAGACCGTCCACTTGGGTCAAAGTTAGCGACAGGGTTTGCATAACCATACACCCATAGGTTGTATGACATTGGCTGGTTTTCATCCCCACTCCAAGTATCCCTCGTCAAAAACCGCCCTAATCTAGGTGAATATTGGCGCGCCCGCAGATAGACCAATTCACTGTAATCCCCCTGAAATTCCGCGGTATATCCGTAACTCGTCTGCCCGGCGCCGCTGGCTGCCGTTACAAGGCCATACGGGTCATAGGATTTTGCCAGTGTAACCGCGCCGCTGTCGTCCACCAATTGGCGCACACTGCCCAGCGCATCACCCAGATAGTACTCGGTGACCGTTCCATGCTGCTGGGCAATACGACCAGCGCCATACAGGTAGGTGTTTGTGCCATCCGAGAGGGCTTGGGTCAGACCTGAGTTAATATCCATGACGAAGGTAGTGGTCTGGCCGTTCATTGTTTCTTGAAGCCTGTCCCCCAGGCCGCTGTACACATAACTGGTAGAATTCTGAAGGTCGCTGACCGAAGCAAGACGATTGGCCGGGTCATATTCATAGGTGTTCGCGCCGTCCGAGAGCAGGTTGCCGTTGGCATCGAAAGTATTCGCTACCCCATTTACACTGGCCAGGCGGTTGGCATTATCGTAGGCGTAAGCGGTCTGCGCGGTTTGTGCGCCCGTAATGATGGCCTGTTCGGTGCGGTTGCCAACCTGATCATATTGATATTGATAGGTGATCCCGCTAGAATAAACGGCGTCAGTCAGGCGATTGAGTGGATCGTAGGTGTAATCAATGACAACATGGCTGGTGGATTGGGCTGTGCTGGCAAATGCGCCCATACTTTGGCCAGAATCTAATCCAAAAGGATATTCCTGTCCAGTTGATATCCCATCCCGTACGGGTGTTCCCTGGGGTGATCTTGTTCTGGTAGTTTGAATTGTGCTGGTAGCTATTATCGTTGGAGTTGAAGTTGCCGTTCTCGTGACGGTCTGTGTTGAAGTGGATGTACGGGTCGCAGTTGGAGTGGCGGTCGATGTGGAAGTGCTGGTTGAGGTTGGCGTAACCGTAAATGTGGAAGTGGATGTACGGGTTGCAGTTGGTGATGGAGTGGCTGTAACTGTTGTTGTTGGAGTGGCAGTCGATGTGGACGTGCTGGTTGAAGTCGGCGTAGCCGTTATCGTAACGGTCACCGTCAACGTAGGTGTTGATGTATCGGTTTCAGTGGCTGTCACGGTAGGGGTTGCGGTTACCGTTGCAAATACCGGTTGCTCCAGCAAGCCATCCTCAACGGCAGTTTTACGATTACCGACTTGATCATATTGATAAGTATATGAGGTTAGCGATGTTGTTCCAAAGTAATGGGTAAGGCCGGCTAACTGCCCGTTGGAATTGTACTGGTAAGTAGATGCCAACCCATTCGGGCGCTCAATCTGTACAGTGTGCCCACTTGGCTCAAATTGATAGTTGTATTGCTCCAACACAACCTGGTCTTTATCCTTAACGAGCGATAGGCGGTTCAATGGGTCATACTGATAGGTGAGCGTTTGCTGGTTTCCAGGGTATTCCAACCGGGTGCGGTTTCCCATTGTATCGTAGCCATATCCAATCTCGTTGTCAAAAGGATCCGTGATGGAAATGGGGCGGTTAAGGTCATCATAAACCCAGGATGTGTTGCCCAGTCCATCCGCCATATTAGCGCGACGGCCAAGGGTATCGTAGCTGAAGATCACATCCTGTTGGGTGCCCGGGTAGTCGATCCTGGTCAAAAGCCCACGATTGTCAAATTCATACGAAGTGGTTTGACCTTTGGCGTCGATCATGCCAGTCCGACTGCCCAATTTGTTATAAAAATAGGCCCATTGGTTGCCGATCGGGTCAGTTTCTGTTTTTAAGCGACCTGATTTATCGTAAGTAAAGATGGTTGTATGTTGGCTGCCGTCCTGAATACTGGTCCGGTTCCCGATGGCATTGTAACCATAACTTGTCAATACATTGGTTTCGTTATCAGCAAGTATGCCTGGTTGATAGTTTTCCCATACTTCTTTCAATCGCCCCAAAGAATCATATACGTTGTGTGTAATGAAGCCTTTAGCATCGATAACATCAGTCAATTTGCTGGCGGCATCATATCCCGAGATTGTGCTTTGGGCCAGAACATCTGTGGTCGCAATCCGGCGCCCGAGGCTGTCATATTGGTAAGAAGTTGCGTTGCCAGATTCATCCAGAGTTTTCTTGACCTGCCCCCCCAGACCGTAAACGGTATCTGTGCGCAAATTCGTGTCGGTCAGACCGCGAGCGGGTGGAGTCGGGTCGAATATGTCTGTTCCACTTAAGTTATCAACAGCGCTCCAGACCCGCCCCAGACCATCATAATAATTGCGCGAGACTGTTTCCCGCGGGTCGGTCACCGCAATTTGGTTGTTTTGATCATAAGCATATAGCATGGTGATGTTGTAAACCGTTGGGTCGCCGCCCTGCAGTACGTTTTGCACATTTCTTATCGCGCGGCCCAATTTGTCATAATCCGTTGTGTTCCTGCTCCCGAGGGTATCTGTGATGGCTATCTGGCGGCCAAGAAAATTATACTCATATTGGGTGATGTTGTTGTACTGGTTGCCGCCTGCTTCGCGATGGTTTTGCTCCACGCCATCCAGGTAATTTGCGATTGTCTTAATCAATTGTCCGGCGTCATTGTATTCGTAACGAGTTTCACGGCTCAATGGGTCAATGGTTGCGCTTCGTCTCCCTGTGGAATCGTACATTATGTCTGTACGGATATTTTCATCAGCTTCGCCCGCACCCCGATCAGGAGGAGTTTCCATCGTTTTCAGGTCATCAATCTGGGTATAGACCAGGTTGCGCACTATCGCCCGTGGGCGACCAGCAGTATCGTACCAGGTGCGGGTTGCATTGTTCATTGGGTCAATGGTTGCAATAACTCGCCCGCCATTGTCATATATGGTTTTGCTGCAAAGATTTTGATCCAAATCTCCACAGATGAATTCATCTGCGCTGGTTATTGGCCCGGTCAAGTTCTGAACTGTTAGAACTGGCCGGTTAAGTGCGTCATACCAACTACGAGTAACAACGCCCAATGGATCAATGCTAGAAACTACATTGCCTACATTGTCATACTCAGTATCCGTCCGTACATTTTCGGTGGTGCTTAAACAATTGGCCGGTGTAGATGCATGTCCTGGACGGCAATCCGGTGGAGTAGTGTTGTTTACTGTCCAGTTACTCAGGTTTTGCACCACGCTTTTTGGCCGATTCAATTCATCGTAATAAGTACGGGTGATAACACCTGAAGGTTTATCTTCAGTATAAATTGTTGTGGCAGTGACATTTCCTGTTGCATCGTAAGTAGTATCGGACCGTTGGTTACGATCCGGATAAGCAGGGTCGAATGCTGGGACACTGTCTAACGGAGCGTCAATATCATTTTGCAACCCAGGAATATTTAGGTTTTGCACTGTCGCTATTGGGCGATTATTTCCATCGTAATAAGTGCGGTTGATGATGCCCTTCGGGTCAATTGTGGCAATCGTATTTCCAGCGTTATCATATATCGTATCGGTACGGATGTTTCGATCAGGGTAGATCGAATCATAACCAGGCACTGCTTCCAGCGCAACAGCGATGGCGGTATCGTAGGCTCCTGGATCATTCCCTACGACCAAGTTTTGCACCACGCTAACCTGTCGGCCAGCGCCATCGTAATATGTGCGCGTGACAACATTGTCAGTATTTATAACTGCAATCTGATTCCCGCGAAAATCGTAGCGATACTGGTTGGTAATATTATAGAACACCCCATTTTCCTGGTAGTTTTGCAAAGTGCTAGATGCATGCACATTTTGGACAGTTTTAACCAATCGTCCAGCAGCGTCGTATTCGTTATGAGTTTTGATGCCAGTCGCATCGGTTACATCGTTGATATTCCCAAAATCATCATAGTCGTTGGTTGTGACCTGGTTGTGAACACCATCATTGGCGGGATAGGTCGCGTCATCATAATTTGAAATTATTTTGGTTTGCCCGCCAAAAGAATCATATTCATACTTTGTCACCAACCCCGTTGGGGCTGTAACGGTTTCCATAAATCCATCGGGGGT
>JBBRWF010000185.1:0-8238 GCA_038249405.1 Anaerolineales bacterium | reverse complement strand
GATCTTTGTGGCAATGGATTCTGCGGATGCCTGGTCGCACCCCGAGCTCTTTTTCCTGGATGAAAATAGCCAGCCCAGGGTGGTGGCTGGCGTGCCCCCGGATTATTTTTCTCCGACAGGACAGTTGTGGGGCAACCCGCTTTATGACTGGACCCGACATCAACAAACTGGTTATGCCTGGTGGATTGAACGGATTCGGGCGACTCTGAGTGTTGTGGATGTTGTTCGTATAGATCACTTTAGAGGTTTTGCAGGCTACTGGGAAATTCCAGGCAATGCTGCCACTGCGGAGAATGGCCGCTGGGTTCCCGGTCCCGGGGCAGATTTGTTCCATGCCATCCGCGCAGCGCTGGGTGATCTGCCGATTATCGCGGAAGATCTGGGCGAGATCACACCGGATGTGATTAAACTACGCGATGAGTTTGGCTTGCCCGGCATGAAAATCCTGCAGTTTGGCTTTTCGGGCCCGGATAATCCATTTCTTCCGCACCATTACTCATCCAATTGTGTGGCTTATACGGGTACGCATGATAACGACACCATTCTGGGCTGGTACCGTACTGCTCCGGCATCCGAGCGTGATTATTACCATCGCTACATCAGCCGTGATAATGTTGATGTGCCAGGCGATATGCTGAGCGCCATCTGGGGCTCAGTGGCTGTTTTTGCGATTGCCCCACTACAAGATTTTCTGCGCCTTGGAACTGAAGCGCGCATGAATTTCCCGGGGAAGGTTGGAGGATTCTGGTCCTGGCGCATGAACGAGAGTGCCTTGAATGAGAACCTGAAGAACCAACTCCGCGAACTAAACTGGGTCTTCCAGCGTTGATATATTAGAAAGGAGAAGAAAATGGCTAATAAAGAACAAGGTAAAGGCAAAGACAAGGATAAGAAGAAGAAAAAGAAGAAGGAAGTCGTAAAGGCAGCCTGATTTTTGAAAAAGTGGTGGCACGAGCAGGTACGACCTACTGCCAGTGCCACCACTTTGTTATAAAAAATACGAAATAAAATTTACTTTTTCTCACCTTGCGCGGATGCGGCATAAATGCCGGTGAGAATTAAAATAGCGCCAAGAATTTTCAAGAAAGTGGGCGATTCATGCAAAATCAGATAGGCAAGGATCGTTGAGCCGATCGGTTCTCCCAGGAGGGTCACCGAAACGAGCGAAGCGGGTAGAAAGCGCAAGGCCCAGTTGAAGGTGGAATGTCCGATCAGCTGCGGAATAAGTGCCAGGAGCAGTAACCATAAATATGTCGCAGGGGGATATCCAATAACAGGTTCTCCAGATATGCCAAGGATCACCAGCAAAACGATGGCTGCCATACCGTAGACCACAAATATATAGGGGATGAGAGATATTTTTGCGCGCAAACGACGCCCGATGATGATGTAACCGGCTGCCATCCATGCACCGCACAACGCCAAAAAATCACCCCAAAATGCGCTGCCGCGTATAAACGTGGAGAGTGATGGGCATATCAAGCCAGCCTGCCACGTACAAGAATCTGAAATTCCAACGATGCCTCCGCCTGCCAGTGCCAATAACATGCCAATGATCGCCGCTTTGCTGCTGGTCTCGCGCAGGATCAGCGGCGAAAGCAACGCCACCCACAGGGGTGTTGTAGTCACCAATACCACCGAACTGGCTACGGATGTGTATTCCAGGGAGGTAATCCAGGTGGCGAAATGCAGGGCCAGAAAAAAACCTGAAAGCAAGCCCAGCAAGAGTTCACGCCTGGTTATTGTGCGCAACTCAGGCAGATAGCGCGTCAGCGCCAGTGGAGCAAGGATGATGCTGGCGAGAGTCAATCGATATGCCGCCACAACGAGAGATGGGGCGTCTTGTTGAGCGAAGCGTATAAAGATGGACGAAGTGGAAACCGCCAGGATGCCGCCCAGAATGGCCAGAGTGACAAATAACTTCGATGGCTGCGTTTGCATGGAGCTCCTCTGACTGGTGATAGGTCATCACCCTTTTTGACGACTAAAATCGTCCGATTTGAGAATTGACCCGCCCTGGCCCACGGGCTAAAATAAGTAAGCTTATAAATAATAAGGCACACAATTTTTCTCGTCAACCCCGTATCTCAAAGGAGACACTAATGGCTTTTACTCTTGCACCCCTTCCATATGCTTACGACGCGCTGGAACCATTCATCGACACGCAGACAATGACAATTCACCACGATAAGCACCATGCTGCGTATGTTACCAATCTCAATGCGGCGCTGGATAAACACCCCGAACTGGGCAGCTGGTCTTTGGATGAACTGGTCAGCAAATTGAATGATGTACCCGAGGATATCCGCGGCGCTGTGCGCAATCATGGCGGCGGTCATTATAATCACGACATGTTTTGGAAAATTATGGCTCCCAATGCTGGCGGCGCACCCAAAGGCGCCCTGGCTGGCGCGATTGATGCAGATTTCGGTTCTTTTGCAAGCTTCAAGGCCGAATTTGAAAAGGATGCCATGGGTCGCTTTGGTTCAGGCTGGGCCTGGCTGGTGGTAAAAGGCGATAAGCTGGCCGTAGTGTCGACTGCCAATCAGGACAATCCCCTGACAGATGGCTTAAAACCATTGGCCGGAATTGATGTCTGGGAACATGCTTATTACCTTAAGTACCAGAACCGTCGGGCGGAATATGCCTCTGCCTGGTGGAATGTGATTAATTGGAATGAAGTTTCCAGTCGTTACGGAAAGTAAGTCCAAACATTCGTAACTTTTTGCGAGCAGTAACGACAGTAATGTTGTTACTGCTTTTTATATAAATTCTGCTAGAATGAAACATCTTACAGGAGAAATTTAGACATGTCACATATCATTACAAGTTTATGCCTGCGCGACAATGGTTGTGTAGATGTTTGTCCGGTGGAATGCATCAGCCCTGGTGAACCGGCCAAACAGTTTCCAACCTATTATATTGATCCAGGCAGCTGCATCGATTGCGGAGCGTGTGTTCCAGAGTGCCCATATAACGCTATCTTCCCTGAAGATGAAGTTCCGGCGGCCTATAAAGCCAAAGGCGGCGAGTTTATCAATGCCGTTGGCTTAAATGGACATTATGTAGGCGCCAATCATAAGGGCAAACCGGTGGTTCTTGAGACGATCCGATTATTGTCGAAGGGCGAAGTCGTTGACCTGCGACCTGCTATCAAAGCTTCATACGATTACGCCAAATAGGTGGGTTCGGTTTCTGCGGCCCCTGGCTTGAGCATATGCGAAATTAATGAAATACCCCATTTATGGGGTATTTCTGCCTAAAATGTAAAAACAGATCACCGTATATGACCGCTTTGTTTTCTCGCCTTAACTTGCTTGACACCTCGCAGTAACACCACTATAATCAACCCGCTTAAACAGCCAGCAAACCAGCTGGTTGGATGCAATTGTAAAAGAGGAGTAAGTAATGCCACCACAACCAAAGCGTAAGCACTCGAAAGGTCGCCGCGACCGCCGCCGCGCACATGATGCCCTTCAGGCCATCAATCTGACCGCCTGCCCCAACTGCGGACAGATGCGCCTGCCCCACGTAGTTTGCCCTAATTGCGGGCACTACAAAGGCCGCGAAGTAATCGTGGTTGAAAAAGAAAAGAAGTCCTGACCAAACCACAAACGCGCCGTGACCAACACGGCGCGTTTGTGTTAAACCTGATGGCGTTATTGATAATCATTTGTAAACAACCAACCTTGATGATGCCAACGAGGAGATATGATGATGTTTGATGCAAAAACAACCGCATTTCTATTCCCAGGTCAGGGTTCACAGACTGTAGGGATGGGCAGCACGTTGGCAGATGCTTTTCCGGTGGCTAGGGAAACTTTTGTCGAAGCAGATGCCATCCTTGGGTTTCCATTAACTGAAATAATGTGGCAGGGTCCTGAAGACCTTTTAAACGCCACAGTAAATACCCAGCCGGCGTTGTTTATTCATTCCATTGCAGCGTACCGTGTTTTTCAAAGCTTATTCCCCGGCGTTACCCCTGCTTTTATGGCTGGTCATTCCCTGGGGCAGTTATCCGCCATTGCTGCGGCGGGTTGCATCTCTTTTGCGGATGGGTTGCGGCTCGTGCGCCGGCGCGGCGAATTAATGAAACTTGCTGGTGAACTAAATCCGGGTGGTATGGCAGCCATTTTGGGAATTGACATTCCTACGCTGGACAGAGTTTGCGCTGAGGCCAGCACCCCGAATGAAATTGTGCAGGTTGCGAATGACAATTGCCCCGGGCAAGTGGTGATCTCCGGTCACAAACCGGCGCTCGAGCGCGCGATGCTGGCAGCCAAAACTGCAGGTGCCAAGCGGGCGCTGCCGTTGGCGGTCAGTATTGCTGCTCATTCCCCGTTGATGGATTCAATACAAACCGAGTGGAACAAGGCGGTGGATGCCGCCAACTTTATGGATACGGGTATCCCCGTAGTGGGCAACGTGGCTGCGCTGCCGTTGCAGAAGGCGGCTGATTTGCGCGCCGATGTGATGGCGCAAATGCAATCACGCGTGCGCTGGACAGAGTCGGTGCAGTTGATGACCGCCGCAGGCGTAAATAATTTTATGGAGTTGGGCTCTGGCACTGTGTTGGGCGGCATGATGAAACGCCTTACCGAAAGCGCCCGCTGCCTGCCGCTGGGCAACCCTGTCGATTTTGGGGCCTTAGAATAAGTTTGTGGCAAGTTGTCACATAGATATGTGACATTCTGCACGATAGGATCGACAGGGCGGCATAGTATAATCAGTCTATGATAGCTTTGTCTGACAACTCGTTGTCAGCGCCCTTTGGCGGTGGTCGTACTATACCTGGTCAGCATTCTTTGCTGACCAGATTTATTTAACCAACGGCCCTGATTCATCTTTCCGGCAGGGTATTGCACTATATAGGAGAAGAATAGATGAGACTCAGCAAGCTTGCAAGTGAAATTGCCGAATCACCGACGCTGGCTTTGAACGAAGAAGCGCGGCTTTTGCGTGAGCGCGGAGAAGCAGTCATTCATTTGGGAATAGGCGAGCCTAAGAACAAAACCCCAATTGCTGCGATCCTGTCTTCTGCGGCCAAGTTGACCAGCGGTGAAGTCAAGTACACCCCTGCTGATGGTACCCCATCGATGAAAAAGGCGGTGATTCGCTATACAGAAGAAAATTACAACCGGCTGGTCGCGCCTGAAAATGTCATCATAACCAATGGCGCGAAACAATCGCTGTTTAATATTTTCTATTCCATCTTGAATCCTCAAGACGAGGTTATCGTTTTGGCTCCTTACTGGGTCTCGTACCCGGAAATTATCAAGATGTGTTATGGAAAACCGGTGATTGTGACGCCGGGGGATGGTACTTTCATTCCTACCTTTGGTGAAATTGAGGCCGCTGTCACCGGTTATACGCGGGCGATCATCGTTAATAGCCCCAATAACCCCTCCGGTGCAATTTATCCTGCCGAACTTATTCAGAAAATTGTGGAGTTCTGTGAGCGCAAAGGCATCTACATGGTTTGTGATGACATTTATCACAAACTGGTCTTTGATCGCATGGTGGCGCACCCGGCGTATGAATTCACCCAGAAGGATATTGAAGACTCGCATATCATCGTGGTGAATGGGGTTGCGAAGGTATATGGCATGACGGGCTTCAGAGTTGGGTGGGTGGTTGGCCCGCGTGAGCTTGTGCGGGTTATGACCAATGTGACTGCCCAAACAACCTCCGGGGTTTCTGGTGTCAGCCAGGCGGCGGCTGAGGGAGCTTTGAATGGGCTGCAGGCAGTGGTTGAGGCCATCCGGTTGCAAATTGAGAATAACCGCGCCGTCCTTCTGCAAGAAATGAAGACGTTTAATGGCGCGCGACTGATCACGCCCTCGGGAACATTTTATGCGCTGCCCGATTTGCGGGCTTTCAATGGCAATTCAGTGGAGCTATGTAGATTTTTGTTAAAAAGAGCCCTGGTGGTGACCGTGCCTGGCAAGGAATTTGGCATGGAAGGGCATATCCGCCTGTCAATTTCGGGAACAGTGAAGGATGTAACAGAAGGCATCGCGCGCATTAAGTGGGCGCTGGACCCCACCTCGCCGAATGAAATTTATATTGGCGATAAGAAAATGATCAGAGACTGGCTGTAGGAGCTCACCCATGAATAATTTACTCAATATTAAAACTCCAGGCGAAAGCATTGCTCAGGCACGCAAGGATGAATATAACCTTTCCAATCACGGCATCGGGAATTTACGGCTGGCTTATTGGAATTTGCAAGGCGAGGCTCTATATGAAGAGGCAATCTTCCGCGGCGAGGGTGTTACCGCTGTAGGCGGGCCGTTTGTGGCAAACACAGGCAAGCACACTGCCCGTTCGGCCAACGATAAATTTGTGGTGCGCGAGACTGACTCGGAAGGAAATATTTGGTGGGGCGTGTACAACCGTCCGTTTGAATCCAGAAAATTTGATGCGCTGTATGAGCGAATGCTGGGTTTTTTGCAGGGGCGCGATGTTTTTGTACAGGATGTGTATGGCGGGGCTGATGAAAACTACCGTTTGCCGGTGCGCATCGTAACAGAACTTGCCTGGCACAGCATGTTTGTGCGTAATATGTTTATCCTGCCAAAGACGCTGGAAGAATATAAACGCTTTGTGCCGGAATTTACAATACTGACGATGCCGTCTTTTAAGGGTATGCCGGCGCTGGACAACACTGGCAGCGAGACGTTTATATGCTTATCCTTTGAAAAGAAACTTGCGATTATCGGCAATACGGCTTATGCGGGTGAAATTAAGAAGTCGGTTTTTACAATTCTCAATTATTTGATGCCGCTGCAGGGCGTGCTTTCAATGCATTGCTCAGCGAATGTCAACCCGGTTGATTCCAATGATGTGGCTTTGTTTTTTGGCTTATCCGGTACCGGCAAAACCACCCTTTCCGCCGACCCTTCCCGGCGTTTGATCGGGGATGATGAGCATGGCTGGAGCGACGAAGGTGTATTTAATTTTGAGGGCGGCTGCTACGCCAAGGTGATTGGGCTTTCAGAATCAGCGGAACCGGAAATATTTGCAACAACCAGGCGCTACGGAACGATATTGGAAAATGTGCCTGTTGACCCGATCACTCGTTATATAGACCTCGACGATGATTCACTCACTGAAAATACGCGCGCATCATACCCACTTGAGTTTATTGATAATGCCGTCCCGGAGAAGAAGGCCGGCCACCCGAAGAATGTAATCTTGTTGACTTGCGATGCCAGCGGTGTGATGCCTCCCATTGCCCGCCTGACGCCCAACCAGGCACTCTACCAGTTTATCTCCGGTTACACCTCTAAAATCGCCGGTACCGAGGTAGGATTGGGCAAGGAACCCGAAATAACCTTCTCTGCTTGTTTTGGCGGGCCCTTCATGGTGCATCATCCTTATAAATACGCGCAGCTGCTCAAAGGCAAGATTGAACGCTATGGCGTAACTTGCTGGTTGGTTAATACTGGCTGGGTGGGCGGCCCGTATGGGGTTGGCAAACGCATCAGTATTCGCCATACGCGCAACCTGTTGAATGCAGCCCTAAACGGAAAGCTGGACAATGTGGAGTATTACAAGGATCCGGTCTTTGGTTTTGAAGTTCCAATGACCTGTCCTGAAGTACCTGAAAGTGTGCTGCAGCCGTGGTCTTCCTGGCCTGGCCGTGATGAGTATGACCGGCGCTACCGCGACCTGGCAAGTCGATTTATTCAGAATTTTGCTAAATTTACTGATGGCACGCCTCAGGAAGTGATTGACGCAGGCCCTAGAATCTAATAAAAGTTTCCCAGTAAATACGGCAGTCATCCGAAAAAAATCATAGGATGACTGCCTTTTTATTTATTCTTTCATCAAATATTCATCTTAATCGGGTATATTTTTTACTATTAAGGAGAATATCAACCTCAATGAAAACTAAACCACAATTCCGAATTATTTCCGCAGCTTTGATGCTCTTTGTTGCACTGGTTGGTCTGGCGGCATGCGCGAGTCAGCCTGCAGTTTCCATACCCACGCTTGCACCTGCTCCGGCGACCGCTATTTCTCAAGGTCCTAGCACGGCCACCCCGGGTGTGGCGGTGACCGGGACCACCCAGGCTTCATCGTCAGGTGCAACGACCGGAGCCGCGGTCAGTTTTTCAAAAGATGTGTTACCGATCTTTGAAAACTCTTGCATTTCTTGCCATGGCGGCGAGAAGACCTCGAAGGCATTAGATATGAAAACCTATGCCAGCCTGATGACAGGCTCGCAGAACG
>JBBRWF010000184.1:0-8257 GCA_038249405.1 Anaerolineales bacterium | reverse complement strand
GGGGTCGGGCTTTGTTTGGGCGCGGGCAGGTGATTTTGCGGGATGAGGCGGGGGTGTTGTGCGGCGGATCTGACCCGCGCGCAGACGGTTGTGCTTTGCCGGTATTGTAGATGTAATTATCAAAAAATGCTCATGAACTTTAAAATGTTCACACAATATTCATCCAGATGTTGTACAATAAAACTATGATAAATCAGACCAACAAAGGATAAAACATAATGAACATTGGTGTTTTGGGAACGGGAGCAGTAGGTCAGACGATTGGAACACGGTTGATTGATCTGGGCCACCATGTTCGGATGGGTTCGCGTACCGCGGATAATGTTTCGGCGCTGGCGTGGACGAAGATCTCTGGTAAGAATGCCACGCACGGCACATTTGAGGATGCGTCGCAATTTGGCGAGGTTTTGTTCAATTGCACGTCGGGCATGGGTTCGCTTTCGGCCTTGCAGTTTGCGAAGACGGTCAACTTAAATCACAAATTGTTGATCGATGTTGCCAATCCGTTGGATTTTTCACGCGGGATGCCGCCCACGTTGACGGTGTGTAACACGGATTCGCTGGCGGAACAAATTCAGCGCGCGCATCCGCTTTTGCATGTGGTGAAGGCGCTCAATACGATGAATTGCGATGTGATGGTGAAGCCTGCATTGGTGAAGGGCGATCACGATGTGTTTATTTGCGGTAATAATTCGGATGCCAAGAAAACTGCCACGCTGATCTTGATGGATTGGTTCGGTTGGACTTCGGTGGTTGATCTGGGGGATATCAGTGCGGCGCGCGGGCTGGAGATGGCGGTGCCGCTGTGGCTTTCGCTGTACAACAAGCTGGGCACGGGTAAGTTTAATTTCAAAATAGTCAAGTAGGGGGCTGGTTTGCCAGCCACGCAAAGAGCAGCCCGGTGCTGGACGGGCTACTCTTTGCTAAACCTGTTTAATGTTAGTAATTGTGTATTGGTTGATGAAAGCTTGAACAAAAAACTCTAAAAATGTTGTTGCGAAGGCGGTGTTGTTTTTCGATGAGATTACTCCATTTAGATGGGGATTGCTTCGCGAAAACTGCTCGCGGCAGGAGCATCTGGGACAATGTTGCAAAGACATGGGGAACGAGCGGTAAAACGACTTTGTAAAAGCTCTGGATAGCCCTGAACTTGCTGGTTGGAAAGTCAGGAAATGTGCTATAATGTTTTCACTCCGAGTATGATTCACAATTTATCCCGGTTGTCTTGGGGCTTTTCCGGGCCAGACCCTTAATAGATTAATGCAAAAATCCAAATTACCCATTAAAATAAATCGTATACCATCTCTGTAAGTTTGAGATGGAGTTTTGCGTTTTAGATCGAATACCAGCCATAATCACATCCATTCAACCCCCACCATTCCCGTACCCTACAATTGAGACAATCGCATGATGAATATTCTTGAATTAGAAAGCAAGCCGCTTGCTGTCTTACGTTCCATGGCAGCCAAGGATTTTGGCATTCAAAACGCCAACCGCATGAAAAAAGAGGCGCTTGTCCTGCGCTTACGCCAGGAAGAAGCATCGAAGGAAGGCCTCGAAATTCGCGGTGGTATCCTGGAAATTATGGACGAGGGCATCGGCTTTTTGCGCTCTGCGCGATACAGCATCAGCGAGGATGATGTGTATGTGTCACAGGCTCAGCTGCGACGCTATGAATTGCGCTCGGGCGACCTGATTTTGGGGCACTCGCGCCCGCCGCGAGATTCGGAACGGCACTGGGGCTTGCTGAAGGTGGAAAGCGTCAACGGCGTGGATCCTGAGGAAGCGCGCCGCCGCCCAAAGTTTGAAAACCTGACTCCGATCTTTCCGGATGTGCGTTTTGACCTGGAAACCAGGAGTGATATTCTCTCGACGCGTATGATTAACCTGATTGCGCCGATTGGACGCGGGCAGCGCGGGTTGATCGTTTCGCCGCCCAAGGCTGGCAAGACGACGATCCTTAAGCAGATTGCGAACGCCATTTCTACGCAGTACCCGGATGTGCACCTGATGGTGGCGCTGATCGGTGAGCGCCCTGAGGAAGTGACGGATATGGACCGTTCGGTGGATGCGGAGGTGATCGCTTCGACTTTTGATGAACCGGTGACTTCGCATGTGCGTACGGCGGAGATTGCGTTGGAACGCGCCAAGCGCCTGACCGAAATTGGCCGGCATGTGGTGATTCTGATGGATTCGATCACCCGGTTGGCGCGCGCTTATAACCTGACGGTCAATCCATCTGGCCGAACGTTGAGCGGTGGTATGGATCCTTCGGCGCTGTACCCGCCCAAGCATTTCTTTGGGGCGGCGCGCAACCTGGAGGAAGGTGGTTCGCTGACGATCATTGCGACCTGCCTGGTGGATACGGGTTCACGCCTGGATGATGTGGTGTATGAGGAATTCAAGGGCACCGGTAACATGGAGCTGCACCTTTCGCGCAAGCTGCAAGAGCGCCGTACTTTCCCGGCGGTGGATCTGGAACGTTCGTCCACCCGCCGCGAAGACTTGCTGTTGGGGCCGGATATTCTGCAGCGCGTGTGGACGATGCGCCGCATGTATTCGCAGATGACTTCTGGGGCTGGCATGGATCAATCGGTGGCGACTGAGGCGATTATTAACCGGATGGCAAAGACGAAGAATAATATGGACTTTTTGGATACGTTGGCGGATAATATTTAGTGGGATGTTAAGGTGACAGTCACCTTAACCATAAACAGGAGCGGCCAGAATAACTGGGCGCTCCTGTTTTATTTCTGGATTTCTGTTTACCCGGCGAGACCGAGCGGGACGTTAAGGCGTTCCTCGGCCTCTAATGAGATTTTATGTTATTAGTAGGGATTGCAGCAGGCGCCAGGGGGTTTTTAGGAGAGTTGTAAAACCCTGCTGCCATGCGCGCTGGTTTGAGGTTTGCGGCTTTGCCCAAAGTGTGTTTTCGTCCACCATGAGGCAGCGCCGTTCTTCGTGCTGGAGTGCTGAAATTTCGATTTCATTTGCGCTGCGCCAGGCTTTGGGGGTCTGTGGATTCATGCTGTTGTAGAAGTAATTCATCGCGTTCTCCTTAAATCAAAACAAGTCTTTTTACCATCCGACGGTTATCTTCGCAGTACGCAAAGACTCACAAGCTAAAACACCGGTTAGACAGGTGGTTTTCGTGTGATCTTCGACGCCTACGAGGTTAGCTGGCGGGCTGGAGCAGAAGACTTGCTCTACAACGCGATTGCGTCGTTTCGCCCCAAAAGTGGGTTCCCCGATCATAAGATTCGGCGTTCAATAAACAACCTTATTATTGTACCACATCGTGTAATAATTCACAAATTTGCGGCTGCATCGACAGGGCAAACGTATCTTTATTCTTGTCTGACAGGGCTTTTTGTGTTTATTGATGGCTTGAAGGCGGATGCAAGCCGCTAGCCGGGACTCTGAATATTAATTATTGTGTGATATAACCTCGATATGAACTCTACGCGTAGATTTACTCTGATTAGTTGGGGGGTTACTATTTTATTGGTATTGGGCGCGGGCGCATTTACTGTGTGGCGCATGCAAAACCCGCCGCTGGCGACCCCTGAAATTATTGCCCGGCGGGCGCAGTCTGGCACACCGGCGGCTGCAACAATCCAAACAGGTTCGAATGTTTACTTGCTTTCGCTGCCAGCCATGCGGCGCGGGCTGGTGCTCAAGACTACGATCCCGGAGCGGCCGCGCTCTGTGATTCTTGAGCATACTGTGGAGCGCGGGGATTCGCTTTTTGCAATCGCCAAGGATTTTGGGATCAAGCCGGACAGCCTGTTGTGGTCTAATTTTGATTTGCTGAACGGCAGTTTTGACAGTCTGCGCCCCGGGCAGGAATTAAATATCCCTGCGACGGACGGTATTTTGTACAAGTGGAAAAAAGATGATACGCTGGTGAAGGTGGCCGGGGAGTTCAAGGCGGACCCGCAGGATGTGATTGAATGGATTGGAAACGATCTGGATCTGACCAACCCGGTCTTTAAGGCGGGTGATCTGGTGATGATCCCGGGCGGGAGGCGCGAGTATGTTGATTGGCTGCCCCCGGTGGCGGCGCGCGGGAGATCTGGCACAGCGAACCTGGGCGGGTCGGCCTGTAATGGCGGGCCGGTGGGCGGCGGCGGGTTTGTGTGGCCGGCGGATAATCATTTTCTTTCTGGCAATGATTACACGGAAAGCCACCGCGGTATTGATATCGCGGCGGGCACGGGTGCCAATATTTATGCGTCGGACAGTGGTGTGGTGGTTCTGGCGGGCGGGGTGGCGAGCGGTTACGGTAACGTTATCTATATTGACCACGGCAACGGTTACTCTACGGTGTATGGACATCTAAGTCAGATCAATGTGTCGGTATGCCAGGGGGTAAGCAGGGGGCAGTTGATTGGGCTGTCTGGCAGCACGGGAAATTCAACCGGGGCACATTTGCATTTTGAGGTGCGCAGGAATGGCGGTTTTAATAATCCGTGGAGTGTGTTGGGACAATAAAAAACCTGACAAGAGCGATTTACCGGGGAGTGCAGGAGGTAAGACGGGCGCAGGCCTTGCGGCTACGCTCGTACGGGAGGTTATAATTTGATGTATAATGCTGGTTTGCGGGGTTGGCCCGTGAATTGAGACGTTGAGCAGACTTAGATAAAACCTTATGAACCCTACTCGTAGATTTACCCTGATCAGTTGGTTAGTTACGCTGTTACTGGTGCTTGGCGCAGGCGTATTTACTTATTGGCGCATGCAAAACCCGCCGGTGGCAGCGCCTTTAGCGCTTGCGCAGTTGGAGCAGCCTGGCAGCCCGGCGGAGGCGTCGATTCCGCAAGGCTCAAAAGTGTATATGCTTTCGCTGCCTGCGATGCCGCGCGGGCTGGTGTTAAAGACGATCATCCCGACCCGTCCGCGGTATGAAGTTATTAATCATACTGTGGCGCGCGGTGATTCGCTTTTTGGGATTTCCAAAGAGTTTAATATCAAACCAGAGACTTTGCTGTGGGCCAATTACGATGCGCTTGAGGATGACCCGCATAGCCTGAAGCCCGGACAGGAATTGTTTGTGCCCGCGGCGGACGGGATTCTGTATAAGTGGAAGAAGGACGATACCATTCAGAGTGTTGCGGATGAATTCAAGGCCGAGAGTGAGGATATTCTGACCTGGCCGGGCAACAACCTGGATCTGACTGATCCGCAGCCAAAAGTTGACCAGCTGGTGATGATCCCGGGCGGCTGGCGTTTGTCTAAAGCCATCACGCTGCCGACGATTACGCGCGGACGCGGGACCGGCACTGCCGGAGCGGCTGGCAGCGCTTGCGGTGGGGGCGGTGCGGTGGGCGGCGGCGGGTTTATCTTTCCGGCAGGCAATCACTTCCTTTCGGGTAACGATTATTTCTCGGGGCACCTGGGGATTGACCTGGCGGCGGGTGAAGGCTCGCCGGTGTATGCCGCCGACAGCGGGGTGGTGACGATGGCCTCTGGTGGTTGGAACGGCGGGTATGGCAATGTGATCATGATCGATCACGGCAATGGTTACGCCAGCCTGTATGCGCATTTGAGTGTAATTGGGGTGAGCATATGTCAGAGCGTGGGGCAGGGCTCTGTGATTGGTTCGGCTGGCAATACCGGCAACTCTTTTGGTGCCCATCTGCACTTTGAAGTGCGGCAGGGTGGTTCGAACATCAACCCCTGGTATGTTCTCCAATAAAAGCATCGAAAACGAAGTGCACAGCGCCCTGAAGGGAATGCCCCTGGGTGGGGTGCACTTTTTTAACAGCACTGGTTCCAGTAATGATCAGGCGCTAGCCTGGGCGGCCAAGGGTGCGCCTGACCTGGCGTTGGTGGTGGCGGATGAGCAGACCAATGGGCGCGGGCGTTTGGGGCGGGTGTGGTTCACCCCGCCGGGCGCGGCGCTGGCTTTTAGCCTGGTGATGCGCCCGAGCGTGGAAGAGAGCCAGGTGGTTGGGCGTTTTTCAGGGTTGGGTGCGCTGGCATTGGCGAATGCGCTGACCAACCTGGGCGTGAACGCCGAGATCAAGTGGCCTAATGATGTGCTGATTGGGCGCAAGAAAGTGGCGGGGGTGCTGGTTGAAACTGTGTGGATGGGCGATCAGATTGACAGCCTGGTGCTGGGGATGGGTGTCAATATCAGTGCTGAGTCACTGCCGCGGGCTGAGCTGTTGAATTTTTCTGCGACATGCCTGCATAACGAAGGACTTGCGGACTTGCAGCGGTTTGGCCTGCTGCGCGATCTGCTGAGCAACCTGATTGCGCTGCGCGCCAGTCTGCCGAGTGATGAGTTTTTGCAGCAATGGGAAAACCGGCTGGCTTTTCGCGGGGAGAGTGTGCAGATCTGGCAGGGGAAGGCGGCGCCGTTGACGGTGCGGGTGTTGGGTCTGGAGGCGGACGGGAGTCTGCGGGTACTGACTCTGGCGGGTGAACAGCGCAGCATTCAATTCGGCGAAGTGCGTTTGCGCCCGGTGTGATATACTTTTAGTATCTTTTTCAGACGAGGTGCGCGATGTTTGAAGATCTTAGAAACAGCGATGATACCAGCGGCTCTTTTAACCCGGGTGATGAGATTGACCCTGAGATTGAGTCGATGTTTAAGAAGAAAGAAGCCCAGTCGGGAATGGGCTTTAAGATTCGCAGCAGTAATTTTTTGGGTATGAATGCTTTTCAGCGTTTTGTGATTTCGTTTTTGCTTTTTAGCATGGTGTGTGTGTTGGGGGTGATGTTTTTGCTGGTGAGCGGTTCTATCTCGCTGCCGTTCTAGGCTATTGAAGTACTTGTAAATTATGCTCCCTGCGCGAAAAAAGCGCGGGGAGTTTTTGATTTCTACAGGGTGCTAATGGCGGAGAGGATGATATTGAAGGGCTGTTCTATTTGCTGGAGGTAAGATTCGGCCAGGGGGTGGTCTTCGGAGGCGATGGCAGCTTCGAGCAGAATGGTTTGTTTTCGCATTTCATCTGCGCCAATGGTGCCGGCAAGGCCTTTGAAGGTGTGTGCCAGCAGGCGTGCCTGGGGAATGTTGTTGTTTTGCAGGGCAAGCCTGAGTGTGGTGATGAATTCAGCATTTTCTTGACGGAACAATTTGAGGATGCGCTTGTATAAATCCAGGTTGTTGCCCAGGCGCTGGATGGCTGGCTGTGTATTCAAGCAGGCCAGAATTTCGGGGGTCAGGCCGCCGGGGGTGTTTATGGTTTTTTGAGGTTCTGGCGGGGGTGTTTCTTTTATTGGCGCCAGGCAGCGCAGCAGAGCATTGGCCAACTGGTTGATATCGACGGGTTTGGAGACGTAGTCGTTGAAGCCGGACTCGAGTGCTTTTTCGCGGTCGCCGGACATGGCGAAGGCGGTCATGGCGATGATGGGGAGTTTATCTGGGCTGAAAAGCGGGTTGCTGCGGATTCTGGCTGTGGCCTGGTAGCCATCCATGCCGGGCATCTGGATGTCCATCAGGACTGCGGCAAGGCCACCTTTTTCAACCATATGGATGGCTTGCTCGCCGTTTTGGGCGAGGGAGACGATGAGGCCCATGCTTTCCAACATTTCCCGGGCGACCATCTGGTTGATCTCATTATCTTCTACGAGCAAAACTTGCTGGCCGCGCAGGTTTTTGAAATCCGCGCCGACCCAGACCTGCCTGGCATGCCGGGATTGTTTGGTGGTTTTGTGCCCGAAGACTTGCATGATGGCATCGAATAGCTGCGAACGGGTTACGGGCTTTACGAGGCTGCTTTCGGGGGCCGTGCTGCTGGTTTGCGTGAGGTTTTCCTGGGCATTGACGAGCAGGATGACGCGGGGCTGCTGCTTGAGACGGCGGGAGGCATCCAGGCCGTTCAGGCCGCCCGGCTGGTTCCAGTCGAATAATACCAGGTCAAATTGTTCTTCAGGGGGGGCTTTTTCAAGCAGGGCCAGCCCGGCTTCGGCGTTGTTGACGGCCTGTACCATAAATGTAAATGACTCAAGCGTACTTTGCAGGAATTCGAGGGTGGCGTGGTGATCGTCCACCACCAGAACACGCAGCCCTTTTAACTCTGGCACGCTGATAAAGGTTTCATCCTGTTTTTCAGACTGGCGCTTAAAGCGCACGTTAAATGTGAAGGTTGAGCCCTGGCCGGGCTGGCTCTGGACGCTGATTGTGCCGCCCATGAGGTTTACCAGGCGCTGGCTGATGATGAGCCCGAGGCCGGTGCCGCCATGTTTGCGGCTGGTGGATGTATCTGCCTGGCTGAAGGCCTGGAAAATTCGTTCCATTTGATCGGGG
>JBBRWF010000183.1:0-8291 GCA_038249405.1 Anaerolineales bacterium | reverse complement strand
AGGTGTTCCAGATCTTCACTTGTGAGAAAAATCGGTTTCGCTTGATATGGATCTCCCAGGCTCATACCTTCCGGTGACTTCCACTGGGTTGCAAGAACTATTTCTGCTTCCCGGCGTAAGGCCACGGATGCTTGACGTTCCTGAAGATCGATCACCAACCAATGCATTGCCATGTCCTCGGATGAGCCCAGGGTATAGGCAGCCAGATGAGGGTGAACCGAAACGTGCTGCACGTAGGCCAGGTAACCCGGCCAATGGCCGGTGAACGTGACAAAACCATCCGAAACCATGGCCTCGTCTCCGCACGGCTCCCACCATAAAGCCAGATAATGAGCATTGCGATCATTCCGGTATCCCACTGCCTGTTCCAGAATTGGTTCCGGCGGCACAGGGATTGCAAGTACAGTCAACGTGTTTTCCATAATCCTCCTTTGGGTATATTTGAATCAGCCAACGTTTTAAGACCAGAAAAGGAAATGCCAACGTTGGAACGATCTACAGACCAACCTGTGAAAGGCTGATCTATACATTAGCGCCAGCGTTGATGTCGAAAGTGGAACCCAGGGCAATAAACTGCCCTGGGTTCCATGATTCTTTTAGAAGTCGTCGAACATATCGGCGGAAGCGCCGCCGTCTACCCAATAGGACTCATCGTCGCCCAGCCGGGTAGCATTCTCGTAAAGTTCGGTCAGTGGTCCCTCGTCATCCTCCATATCAGGCATGGGACCTGCAGCCGAATCTGGTTCCAGCAGGTCTGCGATACCCGGTGCGGAGGTAAAACCCATCCGCAAGATATCGCGCCAGGAAAGCATTTTGTCATCTACCAAAACTTTTCGTGCAGCCTGAGCAAGATCGAGAAGCTGTTCTTCATCAAACCGGTCCGGCGTCAAGCCATGATCGGCCAGAGCGTGCGCCAACGTTTCGGCGACTTGCCCCCAGGTGATGACGAAAGCGGGAGCATCCATGCGGTAGCCTGCGTGAGCCATGATCTTGGACACTTCGAACCCTGTTTCCAGGTATTCAAGTGGTTGCAGCGTGGTCGGTTGATCCATTTCGGTCCTCCTTTGGAATTAACGATTGAAGAAAGCAGATTGGTAGGCATTCATCGCCGGCAGGTAAACCCCGCACATGCGCTTATAGAGTTCCACGACCAGATACACGTCATTTCCGGCATACTTGCGCAGTGTTTCTGGGTCCATATTGGCCACCTGTGAACCGTTCATCTCAGGCAGCGGGTTTTGGATCCCATATCGCTTGCAAACCCACTTCAACCCCTTCGCTGGGCCCCAGTTGTAGAGGATGGCCATCAAGTCGGTGGTGGGGTCGGTTCGAAACTTGGCCAACTGGGGTTGGATCGGAACCTGGATGCCCAGGTCAAACGAACGCCTGAGCAAGTAAGGCAGGTCAAATCCGATGATGTTATAGCCACACGAGCGGCCGTCCGTTTTGGCGAACGCCGTCCAGAACCGACGGATCAGATCGTTTTCTGTTTTGGTTTCAGGATCACCGCTCAGATGAACCTCAACCTGACTTTCGATCCCGCTTTGAAGCGAGATGGCAATGACCTTGCCCAAGTCTGCATCTAGAGGAGCCTGAGCGATCTGTTCAGTCTTCTTATCGCTAATGTACAGCGCAATCTTGTCAGCGTCTTTGTAGTTGGCCGGGGCGCTCGGCTCTGGTAGGAGCGAAAGAGCTTCCGGATTGGCGGTGGTCTCAATGTCGAAAAACAAAATCGGTTTCATATGCATCTCCTTGTGTTGCTTCTTGAGTTATGTCGTGTCCAACGTAACTCTGGAATGAAATGGCGTTTTTGCCTAAAAACAGGCAAAATCGATACCAATGGGCGTGTAAAACCATCTTTCTTGTGTGCGCGTATCTTGTAACTCTGGAATGCGGAGATTCCGTCTACGGTAACTCTGGAATACGGAGTTTTCGAAAAGAGTATATTTCGAAAATATGCACCACATCTTGGTATCATCCCTTTCATTGCAGGGTAATTACCCAGATATAGGCATCTCCGTATTCTTGAGTTACATGAGATTTCATTCCATTCCAGAGTTACGTGAGACGCGACAAGTTACGAAAACCCCAGCCCTTTTTCCTTGAGCGACACCCAGCGCGATAACCCAATCACCAGATGGTCCACCACGGACACATCCAGCAGTTTGCCGGCCTGAACAACCGCGCGAGTCACACTTACATCTTCGGGACTTGGGGTAGGGTCAGTGGAGGGGTGGTTGTGCGCGATGAGGATCGCGGCCGCATTTCGTTGCAGCGCAGGCTTGAACAGTTCCCCTATACGTACCATCGAGGAATTCAAGCTGCCGTGATACACCTCGACCACATCGAGCATGCGATTACGAGTATCGAGCGGCATGACGATCATGTATTCTTGTTCGCGGTGGGCCAAAAGTGGCATCAGGATTTGGGCAGCATCGCCCGGCGAGTGGATCGTTGGGCGTTCATCCTCCGGTTGGAGCAGCTTGCGCCCCAGTGCCAGGGCAGCCTTGAGCCGCAAAGCGGTCATGTTGCTGACGCCTGGTACTCCGGATATTTCGTTGACGTGCGCCTGAGCAATCTTTTGAATCGTTCCAAATTGTGCCAGCAGCCGCTCAGCAGCCTCGATCTGAGTCGAGCCGCCGATGATCACCGCTAGTAGTTCGGCCAGACTGCATGCATCCGAGTCTTTTGCCACCCGGATGGCCGGGTGATCGCAGACAGGAAGCAGTTTCAGGCGAGGTAGCTTGTAAAGCGCTTGTGAGGTTTCTTGTAATAAATAGGGTTGTTGATTGGTCATGTCGATCTCCTTTGAAAAAAGGGGACAGACATCCCCTGGAGGGGTGCTGTCCCCTCCTATGGGGTAAAAGTCATGCAGTTGGGTCGTATCCGGTTTCGAGAAAGACTTTGCGGTTGATTGCCTCGCACTCTTCCCAGGTCATCAATTCATCACGTCGCACGCCGGGGTAACCGGGCACGGGTGGAATCAGCCAGGGATTCTCGGCTTGTTGTTTCTTGATCTTTTCAGCCTTTGCTTCCAGAAAGTGGCGCAGGCCGCCTTTCTCGCAGCGCCAACCCAGGGTCTTGGAATACTTTCCGTCCCAGTTACGATCGCGATAAGTCTTACTGCCGCAAATCGGACAGGTAGGTTCACCCGGTGGATCGGGCGCTCGCGCACCTCCACTTTGCAGGTATTGGCGCACGGCTTCGATCGCTTCACAGTAGGGTGCGCCGCACGAGCATTCCTTGTTCTTGCCAACCCGGTGGTAACGCGGAGTACTTCCAACACCGAAATCGACCAGGTACACATAGCCCTGAACTGCGACTTTCGCGGATTCGATCAAAACGCTTTCACGTATAGCCGATTTTCTTAGATTGTTCTGATTAGGGATATTCCTCCTTTCCAATCGGATAGGCTCACTCGATACAAGTCCGGTCTTCATAGACGCTCTCCAGGAACCAGTCTGGCGCCAGAATCGGGGATCTGGCTTCAGGTTGTTCGATAACTTCCTCAACCTGTCCTTCATCTGGATCTGATTCCAGGTGGACATCCCGAAGATGAGGGATTAAAACAACGGCGGTGTTATCCTGGTAGGGACCGCCGTGGCTCATCTTTGTGAATGGTTGCAGACCGTCTAATGCCTTGACCCAGGCTGTGCCAGGGCGCGGACCTTTTCCCAATACCTCGACTGGAATATCGGCGTCTCCATAACAGGTACCGACCGTAATTCGTGCAATTACCATCTGATCCTCCTTTGTTTTCCCTAGAAAAGCGTAAAGGACACGCTGATTTGTCGCGTGTCCTTTACATTGTTTTTACTTCGTGATTCCGGATTAGATTAGAACGGGATATCGCTATCGCCTGCAGGGACCGTTGGCTCGCTCTCTCCTTCTTCGAGGGCGTTCCGGTCGTGATCTTCACGATTGGAAAGGAAGCGGACAGTCGAGGCGTTGACTTCAAACGAAGCCCCAACTTTCCCGTTGTTTTCCCAGATGTGCGGACCACCGGTTTCAGGATCGGGGGACAGGCGGCCTTCGACGACCACCCGGCTGCCTTTATGCAAATATTGATTGCAAGATTCGGCTTGTTTTCCCCAAACTGACACGCGGAACCATGTGGTTTCGTTTACCGGCTGCCCATACGCGTCGTTGTAACGACGGTTGGTGGCGACCGAAAGTGTGGTTACCGGTTGTCCGGTGTTGGTATAGCGCATCTCGGGTTCCTTTCCGAGATTTCCAATGAGAATGATCGTATGAAACATTTTCTTTGTCCTTTCCTTTGAGTAAATCGGTTATGCGGCTACAGATGGGGCGGGGGTGCGTTTGCTGGACATCCAGATGCGTAAAGCCTCTTTAGATGCCGGGGCAGTCCCGATCGTTTTCTTATAAGAGTCAAACGTTTCCTGTTCGCTGATATTGCCATTGACGCTGGTACCATCGCCATACTTGCGAACGATTGGCGTCGATGTAGGTAATTGGGACGCTGGGGCTTTGGTGGTGGATTGGGTTGGGTTCGAACTACTTTGGCTATTTTCACGGCCTTGATCCAAACCGGCGTTCTGCGCGATTTCCTTGTCGTACAAATCATTCCCGAACTGGCTGCCACACTGCCGAAAGCAGCGCTTGAGGCAGTCTGTGGCCGAACCCGCCAGGGCCATATCCAACGCTTCGGGTGTATCACCAGTGAAAATGCAGCGTCCGAGATCGGCATGGCTATAATGCTCACCACCCAGATCTACAATGACCTTACCGGTGATATAGACGATCCCAACTTCGTCGGTCTGGACAACGCCATTGGCATCAACCTGCGGAACCTTGCGCTTTTCCTGCTGGTTCCAGATCAGAATCTTCTTTTGCCAGCGGACGATCACCGGCTCGTTGAGTAATTCGAACGACCAGGCGAACCCGAATATGGCGTTGGCGCGTTCGATCACATCGTAGCCTTCCAGGTAGGGGACAGACCCACTCCCTGGCGCTTGCCGGCGCTTCACCCGCGACATATCCAATGGCTGGCGCAATTCCCACAGAATCCGGTCGACCCGTTCTGTCAGGCTTTCTTTTGCAGTTGTTTGGTTTTGATCCATCTCACTCTCCTTGTGATTGTTTTGAGTTGACTGGTTTTGCGCCGCCTCGGAAAGACGGACGCCCTCGATGTGTTTGCAACGAATCTCTGGTCCACGTTGGCGAAAATCCATACAGGTACAGACCCAGGTAATTCCTTCGAGTGAGACGGCGTACGGCAGTTTGTCACCGTTCTTGACCGTCCACTGCTGTGGTCCAACCCGGGTAACCTGAAAGAGTCCGGCGCGGATCGCGGATTGTGCTCGTTCGGTTCGTTCGTTTTGGGCTTGATCGGTTTCCCCAGTGTGGGGATTATGTAAATCACTCATGTTCCTCCCAGGTAATGAAAATGCTCCCGTTGAATTTCATTGGCAATCAAAAAGGCTAACGTTTGTATCAAGCTGCTCGTAAGATTCAGAGCAGTGAACGCCAAAGGACAACCAATGGTTGATCTCTCGCATTCCATGTTCTGAAATCAAGTAAGGCGTGGGCGGATTTTTTCTCGATCCGCCCACGCAAATGATTTGATTCTCCTTGTCACAATATGAACCTTCCGGCTTCTTCGGCTGTGGAAGGTTGTTTATTAAGGTGCTGGCCCCTTCGGGCTTAAACAAAAAAGGAGGACGCACAAGCGACTCTTCGATGAAGAGCCATACACTTGTGATCCTCCAGTGACGCCAGGTAAGCAGGGGGAACTCCCTGGCGGGAAAGCGGGACGGTTACGCTCTGCCCTCGCTATTGGGTAATAGTGTTTTCAGTCGCAGGCAGGTGCTCGTAACCAGGCAGACGAGATCAGGCTATCGTGGGTTCGGGTTTTTCTTTGCGCTCGAGGTTTTTGTCGAGCACAATCAGGCGGCGGGCAACAACTTCGACGGAATTGCGGTCGATAAAGACCTGGTCTTGCCTCAAGTCTTTGGTATCTACCGTAATCTCTGCGCCACTTCGTTTTTTGGCTTTTTCCACGATCTCTGCCAGGGTCTCCTTATAATCCCTGGATTGGAAGAAACCGTGGATCCGCAGTCGCATTCCGCGCCGCATGGTGATCAGGCCACTTGCTCCACCACAAATCCGAACATTCACATAGTCCGCTGCGTCTCGCTCTGAATCCAGGGGTTTTGCAGGTAAGTCTGTGTCGCGAAAAACCGCCAGCCGGAAGAACAAGTCTTCCATGAATTTCCAGGGTTCCCGTACGACAATTCCTTCGATAACAACATCGTTGATCAATCGCATCTCCTTGTAGTTGGCTTGATTAAGACAAAAAGCCGGACAGCATCTCAGTTGGAATTTGTCCGGCTCACGATAGAATAACTTGAAATCAAATGTATTCGGTTGTTATAATCATTATAACGAGATTTTGAAAATCCAAAAATCGCTGATGAATCCCAGTCAAGCAATTGGCGACTACATTAGAATAAAGAAAAATCCAAAATACTTGAAAATTTTATTTCGAAAAATTTAAAAAGGAGCAGTGTAGAAACAGTATAATTATTTGTGGTGGGGTAATAGTGGTTCTCAGGAATTCAAGCTTTTTAATACGCTTTAAAATTGATTATGCACCCCACAGCCACTCGCCTCTCTATGCTATCCCTTAAATGCCAGTAACTTCGGTCCCTATTCCAAATGAGGAAAAATCGAAATGAAACCCCTCGATAGACATTATCTTTCTCTACAATTTAAGTACCAAATTTTTATGAAGCATGGTGCCGAATTTCAAAGTTTTTTTGAAGGGATAATGGAAAAGGTTTTTACGGATTTTCAAAAAATTAAACCTTTGGGTAATGCGGGCGATGGTGGAAATGATGGTTATAGAAAAAAGTCAGGGATTTATTACCAAGTATATGCCCCAAATACCCCTAAAATAAATGAGCCAAAAGCTGCTGACAAATTAAAAAAAGATTTTCAAAAGTTAAAGGATAAATGGGGTGAAATAACGAAAATTAAAGAATATTATTTTGTGTTTAATGATCAGTATAGCGGATCTGTAATCCCTCTCGAATCTGCAATATCAACACTTGAAGCACAAAACCCTGATAAAGCATTTAGACTGTTTTTAGCGAAAAATTTAGAAGAGGTCTTCTTTCAGCTAAGCGAATCGGATATGTTAGATTTAGGATTTAATATCGATCAAAGGCAAGCTATATCAAATGCTTTCAGTTATTTAGAAAATATAGAGAAAGAATTTGACAAAGAGAATCTGACTTTTGCCAAAATATTGTTAGATGGTATCAAAGAAATAATCATTGCAATTGATAATGATGCCCTGTCGCTGGAATATGAAATTCTGGAATGCAGGTATCTGCAAAAAACTGAAAAAATTGATGAAGCCAAGAAAAGGTACGAAGATATTTCTACTAGGTTTCCTGAAAATTCTCGTCCCCTTTTATATTTAGCAGAAATATATCTGAATGATTATGACTTTGAAAAGAATTATGAATTTCTAGAGAAGGCGAAAAGAATTGATGCAAATTCCTGGCTTTTATCATTAGAACAATTACTTAGAACAATTTATCTTGGAGAAAAAATTGAAGGAAACAAAATAGATGAAAATACATTTCCAGATGATCCCAAAATTAAAGCTTCTTTCTTTCGCATATATGGATTGGTTCTTGAAAATAATGGCGACAAGATAAACGCAGAAAGATTTATAAACACGGCTATTCACCTAAATCCAGATAGGCTTAGTAATTACATCGCTCAATTAACTCTTTTGGAAAGCAGATTGTTATCATGTCGTGAAGCAACTCTAAGACAACGATTAGCTCAAGAGTTGCTAGCTGGACTAACAATTGTGGAGAATAAATTTTTTGTATATGGAGGTATTGGGTCAAGGAATAGAGCCGATTTAAATGCCAAAAAATTAAGCGTATTCCTTGTCCTAGAAAACATCGCTGAATTTGAGAGCGTTTGTAAAGATACTTTCGAGTTATTAATGGACTGTTATTTTAACGTTCAGATAGATCAGAAACTCGTAAGAGTATTACAGTACGTTTCATTGCCAGATGATAAATTGAATCAATTATTGGAATATATCTTAAATTCCAGCAAGAATATATCGGAAGATTTATCGAAGGTTCTTATTTTTAAGTTTTTAAGTACGCGTTCAGTTGGGTAAAAAGAGAGGAATAGCCGAAGAAGGGGTACACTGAAGAGATGAAAATGCCAGCCGGATTGCCGATCCCACCAGAAGACTGGGAAAAAGTACCTTCAAGCGTAGAAGGGCTGGTAGTCCTGTT
>JBBRWF010000182.1:0-8292 GCA_038249405.1 Anaerolineales bacterium | reverse complement strand
TGGGTATTGAGATAATAATTTATATGTTCCCGAGGGGGCAAAATTGGCGAATATAAGCTGCCTTGTGATAGAATAAATGTGCTAATTAGTCCGTGTGTCCTAAACCAACCTTTTATGAAACCCATCCGCGCATCTGACATTGGTTCCTACCTATACTGCCGCCGTGCATGGTGGTATCGCTTGCATGGACAGGAATCCATCAACCAGGGTGAAATGGCGGCTGGAACAGAATTGCACCGCCAGCACGGCCGTGCGGTGCTGGTGGCGGGCTTGCTGCGCGGGCTAGGTTTTGTTCTTTTGCTTTTGGCGTGTGTGCTGCTGACAGCTTTTGGCTTGATGAACTTCCTGGGAAATTGATGATTCTTTTTTACGCCGCTCTGCTGCTGATGGCTGTTGCACTCATTTTGCTCTGGAAGTCCGGGCGGTCCCAAAAAGCTTCCGGGCTGCCGGGTGGGCGTATCATTTATACCGATACTCAGGCGTGGGGCAGCAAGGTGGAGAAAGCGCTCTATGATTCAATGACTGGCTTGACAGGCAAGCCAGATTACCTGGTTGAGAAAAACGGGCATACCATTCCGGTGGAAGTTAAATCGGGGCGGGCCCCACAGGAACCTTATGACTCTCATATTTACCAGTTGGCTTCTTATTGCTATCTGGTGGAAAAAACGCTTGGATCGCGCCCACCCTACGGCATCATCCATTACGCAGACCGCGATTTTGCCGTGGATTACACGGTAGAACTTGAAAATTCCTTGTTGGAAATCATGGCTGAAATGCGCCGCGATGAGCGTCATCAGGATGTCCCCCGTTCGCACGACAGCAGCGCGCGCTGCGCTGGGTGCGGGTTTCGGAATGTGTGCGAAAAAAAACTCTAAAAACTAGATTCTTGAAACCACCATGCATTGTTTATTTATAATCCCGCAATTCGTGACCGTTCTGAGTATAATTTAGCCATGACTTCAACCCTAAATCCAAGGCGTATTGCAGTCGCGGGACATCCAAAGCTGCTCGAGTCTTTGCAGGAAGCCGCTTTGATTGCGGCTCATCTTACTGAAAGAGGCCTGGAAGCTGCACATGGGTCGCTTTATGATACAAAATTGCGCAAGCGTGTACATGCAGGCGAATTTGACCTATTGGTTGCAGTTGGCGGCGACGGCACAATGCTGCGTGCAGGGCATTTGTGCGCTCCGCACGGCGTCCCGATCCTGGGAGTGAACAAGGGCCGCCTGGGTTTCCTGTTTCAAGTGGACCAGGGTGGTTGGCAAAAGATGATTGACCAGTTGCTGGGCGGGGACTTTTGGGTCGAAAAGCGTATGATGTTATGCGCCGATCACATTCGTTCAGGCGAGGTGCTGGGCTCCTGGCAGGCGCTTAATGATGCAGTAGTGAGTCGAGGGCAATTTTTACGTCCCATCCACGTCTCGGCCAGCGTTGATGAGCAATACCTGACCACTTATGTGGCAGATGGATTAATTGCCGCAACCGCAACGGGTTCCACTGCCTATGCTCTGGCTGCGGGTGGTCCTATTTTGCCCCCTGAACTGCGTAATATCTTGATTGTTCCCATCGCGCCTCATCTTTCGGTGGATCGCGCGGTTGTTCTTCCCGAGGGTTCAACGATCAGTATGACGGTCTTAAGCGAAAATGCTGTTCTCAGTGTGGATGGGCAGATTCCGATTGGCCTGGCTGATGACGACCGGGTGGATGTGCACGTTGGGTCAGACAGCGTGCAGTTTATTCGTTTTGGCGATTCTGGCTATTTTTACCGCAACCTGACTGCGCATATGAATCAAAACTCAATGACAGGAATTCCGAGATGACTGCGAATACTACTCCAACTTACTGTGCCAACCATCCAACTATTGAGACCAGCCTGCGCTGTAACCGCTGCGAGAAGCTGATCTGTTCCAAGTGTGCTATTAAATCACCGGTTGGCTATCGCTGCCCTGAATGTGTCAAAAGCCAGCAGAAAACCTTTGATACCGCTGTGTGGTACGATTTCATCACCGCTTTTATCGCCGCAGCGGTGACCTCAGCAGTTGCGGGGATCATTATCAACTTGATCTCTGGTTTCTTCTTTGGCATGCTGACCCTGGTGGTTGCGCCTTTGGCTGCGCAAGTAATCACGCGCGTAATCCAAATGTTCATCAAAAACCGCCGTTCGCGCAGCCTTTTTTACACTGCGGCGGCGGGTGTGGTGGCAGGCGCGCTGCCCATGGTCTTTACGGAGGTATTGGGGCTTCTGCTCGGGGGGGCGTCTTCGATTTGGGGCCTGCTGCCGTTAGTCTGGTTGATTGTCTACCTGGTGGTGGCTGTGCCGTCTGTTTATACTCAACTTTCTGGAATTCAACTCTTTAAGTAACAATAGCCGGTCGCTTAGACTCACGCTGGGATGATATGCTAACTGAACTTCGCATCGAAAACTTTGCCATTATTGATAAACTCGAACTCGAATTTGTCTCCGGTTTGATTATTTTTACCGGTGAAACCGGGGCGGGCAAGTCCATTATCATGGATGCCCTTGAAATGCTGCTGGGCGGACGGACGGATGCAAGCGTTCTGCGCGCTGATGCTGAGCGTGCCAGTGTGGAAGGGGTGTTCAAACTCGCCGCAGCCAGTAAAGACTCGGTTAATGAAATCCTCAAGCGCGAAGATCTTTTGGATGATGAAACCTACGTCACCCTGGCTCGCGAAGTGCGCCGCGAAGGCCGCTCAATTGCGCGGATCAACGGCCGGACAGTTAATGTGGCTTTGCTGAAAGAGATTGGCGCCTTTCTGGTGGATATACACGGACAGACTGAGCACCTTTCCATTCTTGATTCGCGCACCCACCTGGGTTTGTTGGACCGATTTGCAGGCGTGGATACGCTGCTGAGCACCTATCGTGAAACATTCGGGGCTTTGCAAAGTGTTCGCCGCGAGTTGACTGATTTGCGCGCTTTGCAGAACGATTCTGCGCGCCGGATTGAGATGCTGACTTTTCAGGCGGAGGAGATTGAAGCCGCGCGTATCAAACCGGGTGAAGACGAGGAACTGCGTTTGGAGCGCGACCGCCTGGCGAATGCTGAAACCCTGGCCTCCAATGCCCAGGAGGCTCTGCAGCTCCTGGATGAAGGTACCCCTGAAACCCCGGCAATTACCGATCAGTTAGGCCAGGCGGTTGCCGCACTGGCTTCTCTGGCGCGTGTGGATACCGCCCGCGCTGAGCTTTCGGCTCGGGCTGAGGTTTTGCTCGAAACGATCTCAGATATTTCTCACGAGCTGCGTGATTACCTTGAAACAGTTGAATATAACCCTCATCGCCTGGAAGATGTCGAAGAGCGCCTGGATATGCTGCACCGCTTGCTGCGCAAATATGGCGGAACCATCCAGTCTGTGCTGGCTTTTGGCGCAAAGGCGCGTGCTGAGCTGGAAACCATCACTAGCGCGGCCGAAAAGCTGGATGATCTGCGGTCTCGAGAAACTATATTATTAAAAGAATTGGCTGAACGCGGCCTGCAGCTCTCAGAAAAGCGCAAGAAGGCAGCCGAATCGCTTTCCAAAGGTATCGAGACTGAATTGGACGATCTTAAAATGGCTTCTGCCCGCTTTGGGGTAGACTTTCAGACCCGGCCGGATGCAGCTGGCTTGCCTCTCTCTCAGGATTTACGCGCGGCTTTTGATTCAACCGGATTTGACCGGGTTGAATTTTTGGTTGCACCCAACCCGGGCGAAGGCTTAAAGCCGCTGGTAAAAATCGCTTCAGGCGGCGAGACATCACGTTTTATGCTGGCGCTTAAAAATACACTGGCACGCGCCGATCAAATCCCCAGCCTGGTCTTTGACGAAATTGATCAGGGTATTGGCGGGCGCGTGGGAGGGGTTGTAGGGCAAAAACTGTGGCACTTGGGCCGGGCGCACCAGGTACTATGTATCACCCATTTGCCCCAACTGGCTGCTTTTGGCGACCAGCACTTCAAGGTAGAGAAATTGGTTGCGAATGGCCGCACCACCTCGCGAGTAAAACTCATGGATGGGCACGACCGCTTGTTGGAACTGGCTCAGATGCTGGGCGACGTGACTGAGAGCACCCTGCGTTCCGCAAGTGACATTTTGCAATCTGCTCAAATGGCAGCCCAAAACGCGAAAAAATAGTATCCGATCCCCTTTGTGGTGATGAGTGCGATCATCGCTTCATTGATGGCAGTCGATGAAGCAATCAGGGATTGCAGGCGGGCAGAGCGCTTAATTCGGAACACTTCTGATTTAACTGAAACGCAAATTTATAGACTGTACAGGATATGGAATCAGATTTCTTTTGAGAACGATGATTTCAAAAACCTGCAAGCGTTAAATCTTTCATTAAGGGCGCTTGGTTTTGAACGTGATAGTAACTGGTTGATTGGCGCGGCATTAACTGGCTTGAGCGATGCTGAAATGTCGTAAAACAACTTTGAGAAAGCGCTTGAATATGCCAACCAGGCGATTGAGTACGTTGCGCGCACGGAGAATGGATACGAGAAGGCGCGTGCACTCGAAAAACGAGGCGTGTATATTTATATGCTTGGCAGGCTGCGCGAATTGCAGGATTCTTTCTGGCAGGTGCTTGAATTTATTCCAACTGAGGAAGATACGTTTTCTTTGTTGGAACGCGGCGATCTCTATTATCAACTGGCAATTACTGAAACCGTGCGCGGTTACCCACTCAAAGGGCTGGAATATGCCCGTGAGGCGCTTTTGACGCATCAGAAAACCAGCAGCAGTTGCGGTAAAATCGCGGATTATAGTGTGATGTCCCTGGCAGATTACTTTCTTGGGAATAATTTGCGCAGCCGCGAAAGCGCCTTGCGTGGGATTGAGCTGGCGGATCGGGTGGATGGTTGGCGTATGAATGGCTACCTGTGCAGTTATGCAGGCATGTGTGAGGTGGAACTCGGTTTGGTGGATGCGGCCTGGAATCATGCTCAAAAAGCAATCGGAATTGGACGGCGCAAAGGTCACGGCGAAATTGTAGGAATGGGCTTTCGAGTACTGGGCGATCTTTATTTACAATTGGATGCAATACCAAAAGCAAGCGAAGAGTACCAGCAAGGACTGCTTGCCGCTGGACAGCACTTTGTGGCTCTGGAGCTTATGTGCCGTTTTGGCTATAGCCAGTTCTTGTTGGGGCAGGAATTGGGCCGGCGTTATCTTTTACAGGGTGTAAATACTGCTTTACAGGCTGACATGGGTGGAATTGTTTTGCTGGGTGTGCTGTACGAGCTTTCCATGTATGCGTTGACGGGAGAGCAGTACCTTTTTGAATCACGAGCGGTCTGGCAGCGCGAACAGTTACAGCTACGTGTTGAACGTGATACATCACCAAACTTTATCAATCGTATTCGGGCAGAAGTGGCATTTAAGCAAGGCGATTACCAGCAGGCATACAGCCTGGCAGCGGATAGTATTGCATGGTATCGCAGTATTCAGAATCGCTGGGCTGAGCTGGCACTGCTCGGAATCATGGAGCAATCTGCCGAGCACCTGGGGCTTCAGCAGGGGGATGGCCGGGCTCAAATCGATGAATTACTTAATGAAATTGCAAGGTCGCTCAAAACTGCGCCTTTAGATACTGAATGGCAGGCTTTTCTGCAGAAAATGGCTGTTTAATAACCGCTGTGTCTATAACTTGTCTATATGGGCATGATATAAATCAAATAAGATTTTGTTACGTGGGCGACAGGGGAACCACGTAATAGAAGCCGATAGGGAAGGGGGACTTCCGCTATCGGCTTCTATTTTTAATTTAGACAGAATCCAAAATTCTAAACTTATTCTAGTGAAAATCTATAGAAATCTACATTGACGCCGGGACGTTTGGCGGTTAAATTAGTGTTCAATATTCATCTGGATAAAATGAATAAGGAACATGTTTATTGTGGAGTTAAATCCCCAAGTGGGGTTTGCCTGGTTTTTTACTAAGGCCTCGCAAAACATTTTTTTGAATAAGTTCGAATCCTCAGGTTGGATCATTTATGTTGCGTAAACGTTTGCAATTGGGTCTCATTCACGTGGCAGTCGCCATGACGCTGGTTCCGATTAACAGCACCCTGAACCGGGTGATGATCAAGGAATTGGGGATCGCCGCCACGGTAGTGGCTGTGCTTGCTTCTGTGCCTTACCTGTTCTCACCTCTTCAGGTTGCAATCGGTTCCTATTCCGACCAGCATCCCATCCTGGGCTTTCGCCGCACACCTTACATTTTGCTGGGACTGGTGTTATGCGCGACCGGGCTGGTGGTTTCGCCTCAGATCGCTTTCTTAATGAGCGGCAATCCGGTTTTGGGTCTGCTCTTTGCTGCGCTGGCTTTTGGCGCCTGGGGCATGGGTTATAACCTGGCAAGTGTTTCCTATCTTGCGCTGGCTGCCGAGCTTTCCGGTGAAAAAGAGCGCGGAAAAACGATTGCCGTCATGTGGTTCATGATGATTGTCAGTATTATTTTTACTGCAATCGCAATTGGGCGCATGGTGGAGCCCTATTCGCCGGCAGCTTTACAGCGCGCTTTCTGGTTGGTAGGCGCCGCTGCGCTCTTTCTTGGCTTGATAGGTCTTGTGGGCATGGAACGCCGGTCGTATTCCACGGATGCATCCCGGGCCGAAAACCATAACTTTAAAGAGATGGCTGCTGTTATTCTAAAAAGCCGCCAGGCTACCCGATTTTTCTGGTACCTGACCTTGCTGCTGGCAGCCATTTTGGGTCAGGATGTGTTGCTTGAGCCGTTTGCCGCGGAAACTTTTGGTATGACCGTTCAGCAGACCACGCGCATTACCTCTGTTTGGGGCACGGCTGTATTATTAACAATTTTGCTGGCCGGGGCACTGGAGCGCAGAGTTCCGCGAAAAACCCTGGCGCAATTTGGAAATATTTCTGCTCTGGCAGGATTCCTGGTCATTTTGATCAGCGGTTTATTGGCAAATACGAGTATCTTCTGGTTGGGCGTGCTGCTGCTGGGGGGCGGCACGGGTCTTGCCACCGTGGCCAACCTGGCGCTGATGTTTGATCTGACTTTACCGGGATATGCAGGTTTGTTTATTGGCGCCTGGGGCGTTTCGAATGCACTATCCAGGCTGATTGGTACACTGATGGCAGGTATCGTGCGCGATGCTGTAACCGGCCTGACACGCAACGCTGAGAGCGGCTATCTGGTTGTTTTTGGGCTTGAAGCGCTGATGCTTGTTGCGGCGGTTGTGATGCTGGTCAGTATTGATGTTGATTCGTTTCACAAACAGGTAGAATCTCCATCAGCGGTTGAACGGATTGCGCTTGCTGATTAGTGATTAAGACTTACCCGGAACGGGCAGCATGGAAAGAAGCCAATATGATCGATAAACAACATGAAGACTGGTTAACGCTTTCAGATGCGGCTGGCATGCTTGGAGTGCACCCTTCAACGGTGCGATTGTGGTCTGATAAGGGCGTTTTTCCGGTTCATAGAACTTCAGGTGGACACCGGCGTTATTTACGCAGCGAAGTGGATTTATGGATTAAAACTTCCAGCCAAAAGAATGTAATGGAGCCAATCAATGCCATGCAGAGTGCCATTGGTAAGATGCGTATGCAGATTGCTGAAGGGCGGCTGGAAGCGGAACCCTGGTATCAAAAGTTGGATCAGAATGCGCGCAACCAGTACCGCATGAGCGGTATGACTCTTGTGAATGGTTTAATGAATTATCTTGCGAGTGAAAATGCAGATGCATCCACCGAAGCCTTTGCACTTGGCTATGATTATGCTTCCCGTGCTCGCCGATATGGGCTAAGTAATGTGGATGCAACCCAGGCTTTTTTATTTTTTCGCAATACACTGCTCGAATCCCTGGTGAATGCCTATGAAGATGCGCGTGTACCGCCCGGGTTGGCCTGGGGGAAAATGCTCAACCGTATTCATACTTTTACTGATCTGATCCTGGTCAACCTGCTGCAAACCTACCAGGCATTTGAAGAGGCTCATTCATGAAAGAAAAGCCATCCCAACGGTTCAAACCTTCTGCCCTGACCGAAAAGCTGGTACCGGTAGTGCTTTTTATCATCCTGTTGGGTTTGCTGGCTGTTCTGGCCATCACAGTGCTTGCATTGCTTGGATATACTCCGGGCTTTTGAGTCCGGGCATAAATTTTTTTTCAAAGAGGCAAAATGAATATTATCCCGATTTTTTCCACAGTAGTTACCTTTGTTTTTACTTTTGCAGTTTTTTACCGTTATCATCAAAAAGGCGGCCTGCACTTGCTATTGTGGGGCTTTGGTCTGCTGCTTTACGGACTGGGCACGCTTTCCGAG
>JBBRWF010000181.1:0-8297 GCA_038249405.1 Anaerolineales bacterium | reverse complement strand
GTGCCGGGCATCGATTTCTCGAACGATCCACTGTTGCAAGGCCGCTTATTCTCCTATATCGACACGCAGCTTTCGCGCCTGGGTTCGCCCAATTTTCACCAGATTCCGGTCAACGCGCCCAAGTGCCCGTTCGCCAACCATCAGCGCGACGGGCACATGCAGATGGGGCAACCGGCGGGCCGTGTTGCGTACGAGCCCAACTCCTTGTCGGAGTACTCGCCACGCGAAACGCCCAAGGGCTTTCAAAGCGCTGCGGTAACTGAAATGGGCGAGAAAGGCCGCATCCGTGCCGAGAGCTTCGCCGACCACTACAGCCAGGCGCGGCAGTTCTATCTCAGCCAGACTGCGTATGAGCAGGCCCACATCGCCTCGGCGTTGGTGTTTGAGCTGTCCAAGCTCGAGCATGTGCACGTGCGCGAGGCGATGGTCGGTCACCTGCGACATATTGCAGAAGACCTTGCCAAGCGGGTTGCTGCGGGCCTTGGGTTCGACAAAATGCCCGATGCGCCAAAGGCCGCAACTCTGGTGCAGGAAATGCCGCCTTCGCCCGCATTGCAGATCATCGGCAAGATGAAAGACACGCTCGTGGGGCGCGCGATTGCCATTCTGATCGCGGATGGTTCAGACGGCACTGTCATTGGTGCGATCAAAAAGGCCGCGAGCGATGCGGGGGCCAGCGTCAAGATCGTTGCCCCCAAAGTGGGCGGCGCAAAGCTTGCCGATGGCTCGATGCTGGGGGCTGACGGACAACTGGCGGGAACGCCTTCCGTGCTCTTCGACGCGGTCGCGGTCATTCTCTCCGATGAAGGCGCAAAAGCGCTGTCGATGGAAGGCGCTGCGATCGATTTCGTGCGCGACGCTTTCGGTCACCTCAAGGCAATCGCCGTCGATAAAGGCGGCCGGGCGTTGCTGAAAACAGCGAATGTCGGACAGGACGCGGGCGTCGTGGATGCCAACGACAAGAACGCATTTATTGCTGCGGCCAAGACGCGCCAATGGGAGCGGGAAAAGTCCGTTCGAACCTTGGCATGAAAGCAATGAAAATCTCAGACAAAGTTCAACTGCTGAAGGAAAGGAAGAGCGCTATGCGTAACAATGAAGAAGGAAAGATAGGGTGGATTTTGCTTTGGCTCTTGGGAATCCCGATCCCGATCCTGGTGGTGCTATTTTTCCTGCGGGGGTGCACCTGAAACAACTCCGTTGCAATAGATGCCCGCTAACGCAATCCTCTCCGATAAAGGTGAAAAGCCACTGTTGAAGGAAGGCTTCGCGATCGATTTCGGCCAGCACGACCACCGACCGTCGGTGTTCGACCGACACAAGAGGTCAGCGGATGCCATTCGTCCTTGAAAAATTGTTTAGACCGTTTTTAGACGGGAGTTGAGCACATGGACACAAAATCTTTAGATTCTATCGCGCATTTTTGCGTTGATCAGTACAGCGCTTTCGACGCAAATGCCTGGATCCGCCGCGGCGATACCGACGGGAAGCTGGTCGCCGTGGCGGCGAAATATCTTTCGACGACCAGCTGGTTCGGAAACAAATCTTCGCTCGAACGCATCGCAACGCAAATTCATCCTGACGTGGACAGCATCACGAAATTCAATCGAGAATTGCGGGCGATCGGAATGGATATGACGTTATTTTCTGAGACCGTACGCTGCGGAATTGCCGCGAAGCAACTCTCCCCCGCCGATCTGGGCAAGGTGCCAGCAAGCTGTGGCTGCGTAGCGGCCACATATTGAGACGACTTGTAGGGGCTTATCGTAGGCACCGGCTCATGTTTGAATAGGAATGGCCAATGGCAAAAAATAGTATGCCGCGTCATATCGGTTTCATTCCGGATGGAAATCGCCGCTGGGCTGTAGAACGCGGCCTGCCGAAAGAGGCTGGATATGCCTACGGTATCGATCCGGGATTGTTGTTATACGAGAAATGCAAGGAATGCGGAATCGCGGAAATTTCCATTTATTGCTTTACCCAGGACAATACCAAGCGGCCTACCATTCAGAAACAGGCATTCAGCGAGGCCAGCGCAGCATTCGCATTTGAAATTGCGCGTCGTGGCGCAGCCTTGCTGGTGGTGGGTGATGAGACCTCGGCGCAATTCCCCAAGGCGTTAAAAGAATTCCGGCAGCGCCAGGGCAGTGGAATGAAAGTAAATCTACTTGTCAATTATGGCTGGGAATGGGATCTGGCAGGCCTCAAAAATGGTGGCCTGCGTTCAGATGAAGTGTCACGCCTGGACTTGATTGTGCGCTGGGGAGGAGGGCGGCGCTTGAGCGGATTCCTTCCGGTGCAATGCGTTTATGCGGATTTTTATGTTCGGGACGAGTATTGGCCAGATTACCATCCGCAGCATTTTGAGCAGGCACTCGCTTGGTTTAAGAACCAGGACCAGACACTCGGCGGGTAATGCATAATTTTGCTCTGGATATAATTTAATGCGCCCAAATCTGACTCTCATTTTGTTAATCAGCCTTGTGGTTACAAGCATCATTCATTTGTGCAAGTAAGAAACATGCGATAACGCGCCATCATTTCGGCACAGGCCTGTCCTGAAACAAGGAATCAAAATAGAAATTTACCGACCGACCGATACGTACACGCTTAATAGCGCAGAACAACTCTACGATATCCCCGCTTTTGGCAACGTCAGTCTTTTGCATTTCACCGATTGCCACGCCCAACTGCTGCCCATTTATTATCGCGAACCCAGCATTAACCTTGGCGTAGGCAGCGCTAAAGGGAAAGTGCCGCATCTTGTAGGCGTGCCGTTACTGGACGCGTATGGAATTAAAGCCGGCAGTCGGCAGGCTTACGCGTTTTCCCATCTCGATTTTTGTGCTGCGGCCCGAGCCTACGGCAAGGTAGGCGGTTTCGCGCATCTCGCCAGCCTGGTCAAGCGCATGAAAGCAAGCCGTCCCAAGGCTCTGCTACTGGACGGAGGGGACAGCTGGCAGGGATCTGCTACGGCACTGTGGACGGCGGGACAGGACATGGTGGAGGCTTCGCTTGAGTTGGGCGTAGATGTCATGACCGGTCATTGGGAATTTACCCACGGTGCCGAGCGAGTAGTACATGTCGTGCGCAACGATTTCAAGGATAAGGTCGCTTTCATTGCCCAGAACATCGTGCGCCAGGACAACGCCGCCCCGGTGTTTGCTGCGTATGTCATGCGCGAGCAAAACGGTATCCCGGTTGCGATTATCGGGCAGGCGTTTCCCTACACACCCAAGGCGAACGGTGCGCAATTCACCCCAGACTGGGAATTTGGTATCGATGAAGAGCGCCTTCAGGCGGTGGTCAACGAGGTGCGCAATAAAGGTGCGCAAGTTGTCGTACTGCTTTCGCATAATGGCATGGACATCGATCTTAAATTGGGTGCACGTATTTCAGGGATCGACATGATCCTGGGTGGACACACCCATGACGGCGTGCCGGTGCCCAGCGTGGTTAAAAACTCCGGCGGGGTAACCATCGTCACCAACGCTGGATCCCACGGTAAATTTCTTGCCGTAATCGATTTTGACGTCAAACATGGCCGCATGGCCGACTATAGATACCACCTGTTGCCGGTCTTTTCGGAACTGTTGCCGGCAGATCCTGCTATGCAAGCAACCATCGATCGAGTGCGTGCGCCGTTCGCGTCGCGTCTCCTGGAACCCATTGCTGAAAGCCAGGAACTGCTCTATCGGCGCGGAAATTTTAACGGTTCCTGGGATCAATTGATTGTCGAGGCGTTGATGCAGGTTAAGGATGCCGAGATCGCATTTTCTCCGGGATTCCGCTGGGGAACCACGCTATTACCCGGACAAATGATTACCCGCGAAAATTTGATGGAACAGACTGCAATTACCTACTCCAACACCTCTGTGGCGCTGATGACAGGTTCCGAAATCAAACAACACCTGGAAAAGCTGTGCGACAAAATATTCAACGACGATCCCTATCAACACCAGGGAGGCGACATGGTACGCACCGGCGGACTGGTTTATGCGTGTGAACCCGCTGCAATAATAAATTCTCGCATCCGCGACATGACTTTGAACGGACAGCCGATACAAGCCGACAAGTCCTACAAAGTGGCGAGATGGGGTGTAGGCAGCGCTCAGTTAGAAGGGGAGCCGGTGTGGGACGTGGTTGAGCAGTATCTAAAAAGTGCCCCGATTGTTAAAAACCACACACCCAACGTACCGCGATTGATAGGTCTGGGTTTAAACCCGGGGGTTTGCCAATGATTAGCGAGCCTGACTTCTCACCATTAACTGCATACCGGCCAACGCACCTGCCATGCCGACGATGGACGCGAGGTTCCGTGCGAAGGTTCAGGCCAGGACGCTCGTTTGCCGTCGGCGCGTCCTGGCCTGAACCGCGCTTCGAAATTCTTCCCGCCGGCATACTGGATCGTCTCACCCGTCTGCTCTGGCGCCGCAGCTCGAACCTCACACCGCAACCTGTGGTCTGGCGCGAGGCATTGGCAGCGGTTGCCAAACTTATTCAAATATCCATGTGTGGTAACGCACAGAAAATCCTGGACTTTGGTGTCAGCGTAAACAAAGGAATTCTGGATTTTCAGGTTTCTGACCGGATAGTTTTGGACAAACGGCAATGTGCCCAGCAAATCTGCATATTACCCAATCTCAACCCAAGGAGACACACCATGAGTCATCATCTGGACCCGGGCGCTTTGGACTGCATCGACGCCTGTAACACTTGCGCGACCGAATGCGGCAACTGTTTCGCGCACATGGTCGGCAAGGAAAGTAAAAATGACTGTCCGGCCTGCTGCATCCAATGCGCGGCGATCTGCCGTTTGTGCGCCGATGCGATCGCGCGCAACAGCCCATTCGCCAAGCAGATTTGCAAGCTGTGTGCGGACATCTGCGACTGGTGCGCAAAACAATGCGACGCGCATGACATGGATCACTGTAAGCGCTGCGCCGTAGCGTGCCGTCGTTGCGCAGAGGCTTGCCGCAAGATGGCGGGTTAATCAGAAAAACGTCAGCGCTCCCCGCGCAATATGAAGTCGCGCCGCCGCCGGGTGCAGCCATGCAGCGCACAATACGATTGGAGCGGCTATTTTTATGACCTTTACCTATGCATTCTGGAGACTCGACATGCCTTTTTACAAATCGCTTACCTTCGGCAGCTTGCGAACCGCAACTGTATTCTTCGCTCGCTGGTCCCTCGGCTAAATGGCTGGACCAGGCGAAGGCCAATGCCGATCTGATTTTTAGCGGCTCCGAGACGATGATGACCGATTTCGTCTACGCCATGGACGGCCAACTTTCCCATCAGCAAGTAACGCCCTTGTACCTGCGCCCCCTGTCCATTTTGGTACGGCCCGGCAATCCCAAACACACATCAAGGGTGTGAAAGACATCCTCAAGCCTGGCGTGAAAATATTGGTGGTGAATGGCGCGGGGCAGAACGGCGTATGGGAAGACATGGCCGGACGCAGAGGCGATATCAGAACAGTCGAGGCGCTGCGTCGCAATATTGTCGCCTATTCCAAAAACAGCGGCGAAGCCAAGCAGGCCTGGATCGACAGCAAAGACATCGACGTCTGGCTGATCTGGAATATCTGGCAGGTAGCCAATCCGCAATTAGCCGATATCGTGCCGATCGAACGTGGCTATGCGATCTACCGTGATACTTCCATTGCCATCACCCAGCGTGCCGAAAACAAGACGTCTGCCAAGGATTTCTCCCGTTTTCTGCAATCGCCCGCGGGCGCCAGAATATTTGCCAAATGGGGATGGAAAACCGATCAGAAATAATCGTGCTCAACCACTCCCCACTTCGGGACTTGTTAACGCTGGTATCGGGTTTGTCCGCGTTGCGCATCCATGCTGTTGGTGAAATCGATCATTCACCCACCCGCCATGGGAGGCGGGGACAGGCTCAAGCCGTCGACGGCTCCGAAATTTTCGCAAGCGCTTCAGCGGCGGGCCGGAGTTCCGAACTGTCGACCGCGAAATCGCCGAGAGCGACAATGCCGACCAGTCGCTTGTCGTGATTCACCACGGGCAGACGCCGGACCTGGTGTTCACTCATGAGCTCGGCCGCACGTTCCACGGTGTCGTCGTCGTAAGCCCAGTAAATGCCCTCGGACATGATTTCTCGCACTTTCGTGCCGGGCCCTTTGCCTTCGGCTACCGCCCGAATGGCAATGTCGCGATCGGAGATTGTGCCGATCATGCGGTCGTTTTCGCCAACGGGCATCATCCCGAAGTCGCCGTCACTCATCTTCCGTGCGGCTTCCGTGATAGTCATGTCCGGACTGATGACTTTGACATCCCGGCTCATTACATCTTTAAGTGTTTGATGCATCTTCAATCTCCTTTAACAAACAGTTGAACGAAAGGCGTTTTCAGGCCCGGTCACGCAGTTCCGTTACACCTTCTCCCTCGGCGCAATGGTCGCAGCAGAAGATGCGGCCGTCCTTCTCCAGTCCGTGGCCAACGATGCGGATGCCACAATGCGCGCAGGCAGGGGCGAGCGCGTGTATCGCGCACTCGAAACTGTCGAAAGTATGGGTTGCCCCTTCCATCACGACCTGGAATGATTTGTCGTACTCGTTGCCACAGACCTCACATTTAGCCATACGCGCCTCCTGTTTCAAGCATTTCAGCACCCGCACGAATTGCTGTCTGTGCGCTAACGAACTAACTGGGAGCGCGGTTCCGTCTCCGCCGCAAATTCGCGTCACGCGCGGCGGGAAACTCACCTCCCGCCCAGCACCGCGGCAGTCATGGTTTGGTCCAATGAGCAACGTGATGATTCGGAAACCACGCAAAAGGCAAACGACGGTCCGTGCGTTGCCGCACAGAGAAAATCGCATACCAACGCATAATTGACGCGTAGTACGCCCTATCGAGTCCACTTATCCTGGCAGCCTGTCAACCATGCACAAGTCACAATTCCTCGCGATCAAGCGCAGCAAGGATCTCCTGTTTTACGCAACGCGGCGCCAGCCTGGATTGAAATCTACCCCGGTACCGAGCGATGACTGACTCATCGGCGAAACTGGAGTCCGCAGAGACGCGCGTCGCTGCATCCAAGGCGGATATCGTCGCGCAGGTTCACGCGCTGAAGTCAAGGGCGCGCCGGCTGGTGAAGTCGCCTTACGTGATCGGCGGGCTGATCATTGGCGCCGTCGCTATGGGGTATTTTGCCTTGACGCGCAGGCTCAAGCCGCGAGCGCTGCCGTCCCGTCCGGCCGCTCGTGGCCGCATTACGAGCTTGCTGCAAATGGCGCAGATGCTGCTGCCGTTGCTCGGCGTGCTGGCTGCCGCCATGGCCCCAAAGCGAGCCCTAAGCGCGATCCCGCTGGTCATACCGCCGCCGGCGAGCGCTGTGCACGAATTGGTGGCTCAAGTGCCGCAGGGAAGCTGGTTAAGCCAACAGGGGCAGATGACCAAGGCGGCCTTCAAAGCCTGGGGGGATGACTATGCCCCGAGCATGGGCGCCGCGCTTTCCTACTACACGCTTTTTTCACTCGCCCCGCTGCTCATTATCGTGATCGCGGTGGCGGGAATGGTGTTTGGGCAGGAAGCAGCGCAAGGGGAGATCGTCGCGCAGTTGCGCGGAATAATGGGTAAAGAAGGCGCGGTGGCCGTGGAAGGTCTCCTCAAGGCCGCACGCGAACCGGCCCAGGGCGTGGTCGCAACCCTTATCGGCATGGTCATCTTGCTGCTCGGTGCGACCGCGATCTTCGGGGAGTTGCAAAGCGCGCTGGACCGCATCTGGCGAGTTCCGGCACCCATGAAGGAGTCGGGCATCTGGTACCTGTTGCGCACGCGCCTGCTGTCATTTGGACTCGTGCTCGGACTGGGCTTCCTGCTGATCGTATCGCTCGTCGTGAGCGCCGTGCTCGCGGCCTTGGGCAAGTGGTGGGGCGGCTGGTTCGCAGGCTGGGATGTGTTGCTCGAGATACTCAACTTCGCCGTCTCGTTGGGCATCTTCACATTGCTTTTTGCAATGATTTACAAGTTGATGCCGCGTGCAAGGATCCCCTGGCGCGACGTGTGGACCGGCGCCGCGGTGACGGCGCTGCTATTTACGCTTGGCAAAGTGCTGATCGGGTTGTATCTGGGCAAAAGCAGTCTGGCCTCCGGATTCGGCGCGGCGGGCTCGTTCGTCGTGCTGATCGCATGGGTCTACTACTCCGCGCAGATATTTTTGTTCGGCGCGGAGTACACCTGGGTTTATGCCAACCAGCGCGGCTCACGTGCGCAAAAACCTGTGGCACGCGATGCGCCCACGGTGCCCAGCCGTAGCGGCGATTAGCG
>JBBRWF010000180.1:0-8311 GCA_038249405.1 Anaerolineales bacterium | reverse complement strand
ATCCGCTTCGACCGCGTCGGCGCCTTCCAATTCTCCTTTGAACCCGGCACCACCAGCGAACCCCTCGGCGACCCCGTCCCCCCCCAGGTCAAACAGGAACGCTGGGAACGCTTAATGGCCGCCCAGCAAAACATCTCACTTCAGATCAACCAGTCCTTTGTGGGAAAAACACTTGATATGCTCGTCGAAGGCCTCGACAAAAACCTCGCCATCGGGCGTTCCTACCGCGACGCCCCCGAAATCGACGGCCTCGTTTTCGCCGAAGGCCGCGCCGAAATCGGCGACATCGTCCCGGTCAAAATAACCGGCGCCCTCGCCTACGACCTCAGCGGCACCCTCATCCCCCTCCTCATCAAGCTATAAACCCGCCCGGCCCACCCGTTTCTAAAAACCGATAAAAAAATTCCTGGCGCTCAATCGCCAGGAATTTTCATTATTCTATCCGCCTGCAGCTGGAGGCGTTTCAGCCGGCGTTTCAGTCGGCGGCACAATCACAACCGTCGGCACAATCACAACCGTTGGCACAATCACAGCCGTCGGCGGCACAATCACAGTCCCTGGCGTCGGAACCACAATCACAGGCACTTCCGTCGGCACTTCAGTCGGTGGGAAACATTCCAGATTCAACGAATTAAATTTAGAGCCGTACTCACCATCCAAGGCCTTGATCGTCGCCGCCTCAGTCCACAAATCCAGCGCCTTGCAGCGGTCACCCAGGCTGCCTGTCGTAGATACCTCGTCGCCGTATTTCAACAGCGCCTCGTATAAGCGCTGTCCCGCCGTCATATTCGAGGCATCCCTCAGGTTCGGAGTGTACTGGTACACCTCCCGGAAAACATTCACAGCCTGCTTCCAATCCACCGTCCAAAACGACGCCCCGGCAATATACATACGCGAAAAGCTTCTCAGCCCATCCGCGTAACCATCCAGCGGCCCAAAACGCTCCGCGATGGTCAAATCATAAATGCCGCCTTCCATATTGGTCGTCTTGTACACCCCGCCCCCCAGTATCTGATCCACACCCCGGTTGCGCAAAGCGCTGTAGTACATGCTATCCACCTGGATAGCCTTATAAGTAGGGTCAGCCTTGCGTATCGAATCAAGCGACCCCATCAACCCGCTCCAATCCTGGCCCTGAAGCTGCTGCTGAGCCTGCGCAAAAATCGCCTCCTGGCTGCGCAAATCAGGCGTCGGCGTAATCGTCGGCGTATTCGTCGGGTTTGCCGTAGGCGTAATCGACTGCATCACCAACACCTCGGTCAGCTTTTCAGCCGCACCAGGGTAGTTGGAATCCTGCTTGATAATATATTGAAGTCGTTGGATCGCCACGCTGTAACGCCCGGCTTCAATATCCGGCTGAACCAGCGCAAATTGCTCATCCAGCTGTTTTGAGACCGTCGTGCTTTGCGCATTCACCCGCTCAAAAACGCCTTCGCCGTAACCCGCCGTACCGCCCAGCCCTAGCGCGACAATTAACACCAGCAAGCTAATCCATAATCCTGCGCGGGAAGGCTTTTTATTAACCTGCCCGGGTTGTGTTTCTGATACATCATTTGGTTGAGTTTGTTCCGTCATGGTGCCTATTATACCTTATGCGTATTTATTCACAGTTACTTCAAAACGGTTTTTTCACCCCGCATGTTCCTGGCGGGCAAAATCATCCCGAATTTGGCCATTCGACGAATGAAAATCGGATGTTTATCTAGCCTGTGGAGTTTTTGCGCATGCTTTTGGCGCAAAACTCCACAAAAAATCTAGTTTCTCCCCCTTCCGATTTTGGAAGGGGGCCGGGAGGATGGTTACTAGCTGGCGGATAACTTCGCCGTGAGTAAATACCCTAATGCTTAGAGTTTAAACAACAGGCGCGCCTCAGACCAGACCACAGCCAGGGCCAGCAAACCGCCCGCCGCCATACCGATTAACGCAGTCACATAACCCGGCCCAGGCAAATAAACCGCCAGTCCATAAGTTACCCCACCGCTCAAAACTGCCGCCAGCAAACCCTTGCCAACCGCAGGCAGCACACTCACCCGCGGCGCGCCTCGCTGGTTTAGCCATATCAACAACAAAACCGCTTCCACGCTCAAAGACAATTCCGCCGCCGCGATCACCGGCGCGCCCGCCGACCTGAATAGCGTCACCCCGCTCACACCCACCACCACATACACCACCAGCCGCACCAACACCCCATACAAAGGCATCAACGGCTCCTTGCGTGCATAGAAAGTGCGCGCCAGCGTCTCCTGCGCCACATAACCAGCCAGCGTCAAAAGATAGATACGTGACGTTAAGGTCAGCAGATTTGTTCCAACCTCATCAAAACGAAAAGCCGCCGCCAGCAGCGGGCGCAGCCCCACCGCCATCACCACCGCCGCCGGGATCGCCAGCGACAACATCACCCGCAGCCCCTTCTCCACCGTCGACGAGAAAGTCGCCCAATCTTTCCTGGCAGCAAACTCCGCCAGCGAAGGCAGCAGCGCCGTCGCAATCGCCGTACCCAGCAAAGTCTCAGGCACCTGCATAATCATCCAGCCGTAGGTCAGCGAACTCACCGCCCCCACCTGCTCCAACCGCGAAGCAAAATTATCCCGCGCAATAAACATCAACTGGATCCCAAACATCGTCAGCAAACGCGGCGCAATCAACTTCAACGCCTCAATCAAACCCGAATCGCGGATATCCAGTGCAGGCGTCCACCTGAAGCGGTACATCACCAGCCCCGGAATTTGAATCCCCAGGTGCAGCGCCGCCCCCAAAATAACCCCGTACACCAACCCGTGCACACCCAGCCCCAGCGCCGGCAGAGTCACCGGCCCCAGCTGGTAAGGCACACTCGGAGAAAACACCAGCGCCCCAACGATCATCCCCACGTTATACAACGCCGGTGCCATCGCCGGAAAAAGAAAATGCTGGTTCGCCTGCAGCCCGGCCATCACCAGCCCGCTAACAGAAAAAATCAGTGTCCCAATCAGGTTCAGCCGCATCAGCTCAATCACCAACTGCTGTTGCTCCGGCCCAAACCCCGGCGCAATCCCAATCTGCGACCGCACAATTTGGCCCGCAAAAATCGCAATCAACACCGCCAGCAAAGCCGTCGCCATAAAAGCCACATTCGCCACCCGCGAAAACAGATCCCACGCCGCCGCCCGCCCGCGCGTAGTCAGGTACTCCGTCAGCAGCGGGATAAACGCCATCGCCAGCGCCCCCCCCGAAATCAACGCAAATAACAGATCAGGCAAATTATTGGCAACATTAAAAGCATCCAGCTCATTCGAAAGGCTGAACTGCCGCGCAATAATGATCGACCGCCCAAACGCCAGGACCTTATCAAGCAGAAAGAACCCCCCCAGCAAAAGCGAAGTGCGAGTAAGATGCGAAAGTTTTTTCATAGGATCAGAATTTGAATAATCACACACAAAAAAGAAAATGCGCCCCGCGCAAATTCACAACACCCGCCAATCATACCAGATGCAGCCCCCCCTTGCTTTTCAATTTTATTACCCACCAGCAATTCTCATTATGGCTTTAGCGGTATACGAATAGCCGCATCCGCTAAGCCATTGGAAGAGAAATAGCCTTTTTCAACCAATATTCATATTCACCACCCATACAACCGCAAAATCATCTGCTCCTCACCCCTCCCCAACATACAAAAATGCCGCAGATTTCAACAATCCGCGGCATCTCCACACACACTCAAACCACCAATAAAACCTAATCCTCGTGATTCCCCGGCGCAAACTTCTCCGCATCCGGCAGTTTTCCCGCCAGGTTCTGCGGCTTATGAATCATCACCGGCAGGCAGGCCGGGCACAGGTAAAAAGCCTCATCCCGGTACTCAAAAGTAAGCATCGGAATTTCATTGGAAGTGCGCCCACAGTTCAAACAAGTTTTCTCAGCCATAGCATTCTCCTTAGCGAATAGATACACCACTATACCCGCTAAATCACCAAAAAACTGTGACTACCGTCACACCCCCTAAAACGGCCCCTTCAGCATCCCCCCAGCCACCGGCAGCATCACACCCGTCAAATACCCCGCCGCCGGAGACACCAGGAAAGCCGCCACAATCGCAAACTCCTCCGGCGTAGCCATGCGCCCCAGCGGACTTTCGCTCGCCTGCTTCGCAAACTCCGCCTCCACACTCGAACCGTTCGCCTTCGCCCGCGCCTCCATCAACACACCCACCCGCTCCGTCTCCGTCCAACCCGGCAAAATCGAATTAAACCGGATACCATCCTTACCCAACTCCAACGCCAACGACTTCGTCAACCCAATCGTCGCCGCCCGTATCGAATTAGAAAGGATCAGATTCGGAATCGGCTGCTTCACCGAATACGAAGTCACCGTCAACACACACGCCGCCCCCGACTTTCGCAAAAACGGCAGCGCCGCCTTAATCAGGCGCACATTACTCATAAACGAAAGATCAATCGCCTTCTGCCAGGTCGCCTCATCAAAACTCTCAAAAGCCCCCGGCGGCGGCCCGCCCGCATTGCAGATCAAAATATCCAAACCGCCCAGCATCTCACACGCCTCACGCACCACCTTCTCAGCCGCCCCCGCCTCGCTCAAATCACCCGCCACCCCATACACCGGCAAATGCACCTCACTCGACAACTTCAACACCGCCGTCTGGATGCGCACCTCATCCCGGCCATTAATCGCCACCAGCGCCCCATCCATCGCCAGCGCCCGCGCCGTAGCATACCCCAACCCCCTTGAAGCCCCCGTCACCAACACACGCAAATTCTTCAATTTCAAGTCCATAATTGATTCTCCTCTTTATAAAGACCCTCGCCGTGCCTATTCTGGTCAATGCCACACAATAGACCACTTGCAAATATCAAATCCTGACCTTGAAATACTACTGGCTTATCGAATAACTTCCCGCTCATCGCGCAACGTTAAACTCATCACTGGCAGCTACGCCCCGTGAATAGAGCTTCAATACAATTGTACAGCCGCTTTAGCCCCATTTATTAATATCCCCGCAGCGTAGCGCAGTGGGATGGGGCGCTGTTCATAGCTCAGGGCTTAAGCGTAGCACCCTGTGGGTCAGCCCCGAGCGGACTTATGCAAACAGCCTAATAACCCACGTCCCTATCGAACATCCATCAAATATCGAGTGGTTGCAAACCGTTCATACCAAGAATCAACGAGACTTCGCTGCCATGATGCAGATCGTGTTCCATCACATGATAGATCACCCAACTGCGCGACACCTCGTGTATCTGACCATCCCATTCATCCGGGAACGTCTTGGCACAGTCAGCAGGCGTCCAGCGCTGCAAACGAGATTCGATGAATACCCACGTTTCATCCAGGCCGCGTACCAGTTCAGCCGCACTGCGGTCGGGTGAATCACGTTCGCCCCACAGCATATACTCATTCATCACTTTGTCGTCATCCTGTAGAGTACCGCTGAACCACCCTGCTCGGACCGAAATAATGTGCTGCATAATCTGCCCCAGAGGCCACATGCGCGGCGCGGGTTGCAGCAAAAATTGCTCATTCGTCAAACTGGCGATGCAGTTTTGTAGCTTTCCGTTATAGCCTCGCCAGTTCTCATAAATCACATCTAATGTCGATCGAGTATCCTGTTCCATCTATTCTCCTTGAGAGTCAATGCCCTCATTAGGAGCAAGTCGGATCGAGAGCGGCATTGCAATACCCATTATGGGCAAATCCACACTAGACCTCTTGCAAATGTCAAATCCTGACCTTAAAATACTGCCGGCTTATCCAATAACTGCCCACTCTTCGAGCAATGTCAAAACTCATCACTGGCAGCTACGCCCCTTTCCACTCCGCTAAATCCGTAGTCCGCAATCAGCCTTCAAAACACCACACATAAAATATTTATTTGCGTCTATCTTACAGCGATTTACCTTTTTGCCCTTTGGATTTACAATGTTTTTAATGGACACAGAAACCGCCTACAACCTCGCACTCGACTACCTCTACAGCTTTGTCGATTATAGCCTGAAACATTCCTCAGAGCTTGCCAAAGCTGATTTTAACCTCGGCCGCATGCGCGACCTCATGGCCGCCCTCGGCAACCCGCAAGACACCTACCCCACCATCCACATCGCCGGTACCAAAGGCAAAGGCTCCACCTCCGCCTTCTGCGCCTCCGCCCTGCAAACCTCCGGCCGCAAAGTCGGGCTCTACACCTCCCCCCACCTGCAAGACTACGCCGAACGCATCCAGATCAACGGCACCCCCATCCCCCACACCCAACTCATCGAACTCGTCGACCTCATCAAACCCGCTGTCGCCAGCATCCCCCTCCTCACCACTTTCGAGATCACCACCGCCCTCGCCTTCATGCACTTCGCCCGCCAGCACGTCGATGCCGCCGTCATCGAAGTCGGCCTCGGCGGCCGCCTCGACGCCACCAACACCCTCCACCCGCGCGTCTCAGTCATCACCTCCCTTTCATACGACCATACCGCCGTCCTCGGCAACACCCTCACCCTCATCGCAGGCGAAAAAGCCGGCATCATCAAACCCGGCGTACCCGTCGTCTCCTCCCCCCAAACAGACGAAGCCCTCACCGTCCTCCAAAAAATCGCCGCCGAACGCGGCTGCCAGCTCACCCTCGTCGGACGCGACCTGCCCTACCGCCCCCTCGAACATACCCTCGACCACCAGACCTTTGAAATCACCCCCTCCGGCGTCCCCCTCACCCTCTCCATCCCCCTGCTCGGCGCCCACCAGGTCGAAAACGCCGCCACAGCCTACGCCGCCCTCCAACACAGCGGCTTTGACCTCAGCGACCAGCAAATCGCCCAGGGCTTCGCACAGGTCAGCTGGCCCTGCCGCTTCGAGCTCGCCAGCCGCCAGCCCACCCTCATCCTCGACTCTGCCCACAACGAAGATGCCTTCCAGCGCCTCACCCAAACCCTGCAAACCTACTTCCCCGGTCGCAAAGTCCTGCTCATCCTCGGCATCTCAGAAGATAAACACCTCGTCGCCATGCTCAGCGCCATCCAACCCCTTATCGACCGCCTCATCGTCACCCGCGCCGACCATCCCCGCGCCCTCGAACCCGAAAAAATCATCGCAACCGCCCAACAGTTGGGCCTGCCCTGTGAATCCGTCTCACCCGTCTCGGCCGCCCTCAACCGCGCGCTGGAAATTGCACAAAAGAATGGTAGTATTATCCTCTCAGCGGGCAGCATGTTCGTAACCGCCGAAGTAAAAACGGCCTGGCAAAATAAGGTGGCAAAATAATGACAGAAAAACGCAGCATCCCACAAGACGACTGGAATGAAGAAGACGGCTTGGAAGACGAAAACTTCAACATGGCCATTTCACAGCGCACGGAAGAACTTTACCGTGTCCCCAACCACGAAGCCGATGCCAATGGCATCTTCGAAGCCCTCGTACTCCCCATGCGCGACCTCGTCGTCTTTCCGCACATGGTCTCCCCCGTATTTGTAGACAACGAAGCCTCCATCCTCACCCTGCAAACCGCCCACGAGCGCAACCAGACCGTCATCGGCCTCACCCAAAAAGACCCCGAAAAAGAAAACCCCAAAGCCATCGACTTCCTCCCCACCGGCGTCGAAATGGCCGTTGGCCGCCTGCTCACCATGCCCGATGGCAACAGCTCTGGCCTCGTCCAGGGCCGCCGCCGCATCGAAGTCGTCTCCTTCACCCGCTTTACCCCCTATATCAAAGTCAAAGTAAAGATCATCACCGAAAACGAAAAGGCCGGCAAACAAGAGCAAGCCCTCATGCGCTCCGCCCTCAGCCTCTTCGAACGCTGCGTCCAGCTCAACCGCTCCATCCCCGAAGAAGCCCACCTCTTCGCCCTCAACATCGCCGAACCCGGCTGGCTCGCGGATATGATCGCCACCTCCATCTCAGTCTCCTTCGACGAACGCCAGAAACTGCTCCTCATGCGCAACCCCAAAGAACGCCTGGAGCGCGTTAACGAACTGCTCGCCGCCGAAGTCGATGTGCTCGAACTCGAAGAAGACATCCACACCCGCGTCCAGAACGAAGTCGACAAAAGCCAGCGTGAGTTTTATCTGCGCGAACAGATGAAAGCCATCCAGACCGAGCTCGGCGAAGGCGATATCTGGACCCGCGACGTAAACGAACTCCGCGAAAAAGTCGACAAAGCCAAGCTGCCCGAAGAAGCCCGCAAAACCGCCCTCAAAGAAATTGAGCGCCTCGGCCAAATGCCCCCCATGGCCCCCGAAGTCGGCATCATCCGCACTTATATCGAATGGATCCTCGACCTGCCCTGGTCCGTCATGACCGATGACAACCTGGATGTCCGCCACGCTGCCGAAGT
>JBBRWF010000179.1:0-8312 GCA_038249405.1 Anaerolineales bacterium | reverse complement strand
GGTGATAATCAACAAAATATTGGGGCGGGTGTCTGCGATTAGATTCGGGACAACCATGCCTCTGAATGGGTTTGTGCAAGCGGCAAGCAAGGATAGCACCAGGGTACTGTAAATGAGCTTAATAGGTTTTGACATTTTTTACCTTTCTACTGGGTGTCAGAAATTATACATCCGTTTGCCTGGTTATTTTACGAGGTGCGCTGTTTAAAGAACAACACCAACTGTGAGAAAACAGTTGGTGTTGTTGGCTGCATTTATTAGGTATTCTGGTTAGTTTTCGCGCAAATTGCGCACCCAACTGCCGACCCACCAGTACTCAAAATCCTGGCCCTGCGAAGTCTGCACTGCGCCGATTACACCGTAAATGGGGGCAATCGCCATGCCCAGGAGCAGCAGCGGGGTGAGTACACACGCAAAGGGGATCAGCAGTACGCCGATCAGGATGGCACTTAACAGGCCTACGACGCCCCACATCACGCCGATGCCATACCACACTACCAGTTGGAACAGGAAGGACTGCATGGCGTGGTAAGCCACATATTTGGAGCGGTTGGCAAACATCAGGTAGATGATGAGTGCCACAACCGGGCCAAGGACGCCGGTGAAAAGGTTTACCAGGACGCTGAGGTGTGCCAGCATGGCCCAGGTTCGTTCTTCGCCCTGGGAAAGCGGCGTGGGGATGGGTGTGTCGTTCAGAACTGCGGTTGTCATTTTTTACCTCTTTCAGAATTTGCCAGGCTGGCAAAGGATGTGCGGAATGGCGCTTCAAGAATATTTACGCACTTGCTGTGGTAAAGTTGCAACCGATCAATAAGCAGGCCCATCCTGGAAAAATTGTAAAAATTACCCCTAAGAAAATAGGTTTGCGAATGAGACGCTTTAACGTAAGAGAAAAGGCTATCATCTCAAAAAAGAGTGGAAAGGTGACTGCCACCTTAAGGCAAACAAAAAACCTGCGCATTTATCCGCGCAGGTTTTTTGTTGAGTTACTGATTAATTATGCCCAGCCCTGACCCTTGCACAGGTTGGTGATGACAGGTACTTCAACGGTCTTGCCCTGGTAGGCCTGGTAAGCCAGATAGAGCTGGTAGAACCAGACAAGAATACCAACACAGAAACCGGAAGTAACAATCGTGATGATGCCAAGAATCAATGCCTGCGCGTTATGGGCGCGAAGGAACGGACGGTTTTTCTTGTCTTCCATCAACATGATGATGATGGGGACAATGGGTGAGAAGACGTAGGTAAGTGCGGCCCACAGCTTGTCATCACTTGAGATTTCAGAATTAAAATTTGACATGGTTTAATCTCCTTAGAATTGGTTGAAATGATTGTACAACGGAATTGGACAAAAATCAATCAATTATAAACATGTTAAAATGGTTGCATGTCAATTCGCATCGTATTTATGGGATCTCCCGATTTTGCTGTGCCCGCCTTGCGCGCGCTTGTGGCTGTTTATGAAGTGGTTGGGGTGGTTACCCAGCCAGACCGCCCCTCCGGCCGGGGTATGACGCTCACGCCTGCGCCGGTCAAAGTGGCAGCACTGGAACTCGGCATTCCGGTCATTCAACCGGAGAGACTTCGTGCGCCAGAAGCGTTGGGACAATTGCAAGCATGGGCGCCGGATCTGATTGTGGTGGCTGCTTTCGGGCAGATTTTGCGCTTTAACGTGTTGGAAATGCCGCGTTTTGGCTGCATCAATATTCACGCCTCGCTGCTGCCCAGGCATCGCGGCGCGGCACCCATCCAGGCTGCCATCCTGGCGGGGGATGCTGAAACGGGTATTACTATTATGAAGATGGACGTTGGACTGGATACCGGCCCGATGCTGCGCCAGCGCGCCATCCCGATTGAGGCGCAAGACACCGGCGGCAGCCTGTTTGAGAAACTCTCAAAAATGGGCGGCGAATTGCTGGTTGAGACTCTGCCAGGCTATCTTGCCGGAGAGATTGCGCCGCAGCCCCAGCCGGAAGAAGGCGGCACTTATTTTGGAATGATCAAAAAGGAAGACGGGCTGCTGGACTTTAACCGCCCGGCAGTTGAGCTTGAAAGAAAGATCCGCGCCTTTTTCCCCTGGCCCGGCACCAGCTTGCAGTGGAATGGCGCGCCGCTCAAGATCCATAGGGCGCATGTGAGCGAAGGGAAGGCGCGGGCGGGTCAACCAGTGGTGGCGGAAGGCTTGCCTGCTATGGGCACGGCGGAGGGCCTGATTGTCTTTGATGAACTGCAGCCGGCGGGTAAAAAATCCATGCCGGGCAAGGCTTTTATGGCAGGAGCGCGGGATTGGGATTGATAAGGCATTTCGCTGTAAATTTGATTCGGAATTTCGTGCAACAGGGCTGAACTTATTTTTTTGTTTTCCAGGAGGTTTCCATGCCGAAGTATGTAGCAGCAATTGATCAGGGTACCACCAGTACGCGCTTTATGATCTTTGACCACGCCGGTAATATTGTGGCGGTGGACCAGCAGGAGCATAAACAGATTTACCCCAAACCAGGCTGGGTGGAACACGATCCGCTGGAGATTTGGGAGCGCACCCAGGAAGTGATGCGCGGGGCGCTCAGTAAGGCGGGTATTGATTCTTCTGAACTGGCGGCGGTTGGCATCACCAACCAGCGCGAGACGGCGGTTGTGTGGGATAAGGCGACCGGCAAGCCGGTCTACAATGCAATCGTCTGGCAGGATACGCGCACCGACCAGATATGCAATGAACTTGCAAAAGATGGCGGTCAGGACCGTCTGCGTGCGAAAACCGGTCTGCCGCTGGCGACGTATTTTTCGGGGCCAAAAGTCAAGTGGATTCTCGATAATGTTCCCGGTGCGCGCGAACGAGCCGAAAATGGTGAGCTGCTCTTCGGGAATATTGATAGCTGGGTGATCTGGAATCTGACCGGTGCGCATGTGACCGATGTGACTAATGCGAGCCGCACCTTACTGATGAACTTGCAAACTCTGGACTGGGACGAAGAGCTGCTGACTTTGCTGGATGTGCCGCGCGCCATGCTTCCGCGGATTGCGTCTTCATCTGAAGTTTACGGCTATGCGCGCGGTTCGCTGGGCGGTGTGCCGCTGTGTGGTGATATGGGCGATCAACATGCAGCGCTCTTCGGGCAGACTTGCTTTCTGCCTGGCGAAGCCAAGAATACCTACGGCACGGGCTGCTTTATGTTAATGAACACTGGTGAAAAACCGGTGCCTTCGCAAAATGGTTTGCTGACCACCCTGGCTTATAAGATCGGGGAGCAACCGGCGGTATATGCGCTGGAAGGTTCGATTGCGATTGCCGGGGCGCTGGTGCAGTGGCTGCGCGATAACCTGGGCATGATCGAAAAGTCTTTGGATGTGGAAACCCTGGCACAAACGGTAGAAGACAGCGGCGGAGTGTATTTTGTGCCGGCCTTTAGCGGATTGTTTGCGCCTTACTGGCGTTCAGACGCGCGCGGCGCGATTGTGGGTATGACTCGTTACGTCAATAAAGGGCATATCGCCCGCGCCACCCTGGAAGCAACCGCTTACCAGACTCTTGAAGTATTGGAGGCGATGGAGAAGGATTCTGGTGTGAGTCTGAAGGCGTTGAAAGTGGATGGTGGTATGGTCTTCAATGACCTGTTAATGCAGTTCCAGGCTGACCTGGTTAATGTGCCGGTCATTCGTCCCAGGGTGGCCGAAACGACCGCGCTAGGCGCGGCCTATGCGGCCGGGCTGGCGGTTGGCTTCTGGAAAAACTTCGACGAACTGCGCCTGAATTGGGGACGTGACAAGGAATGGCTGCCCCGGATGGAATCGGCCAAACGTGATGAGCTTTACAGAGGCTGGAAAAAGGCAGTAACGCGTACCTTTGACTGGGTTTGATCCAGTGTGCTACCTGCCTTTTTTGATTACATTATCGCCAAATTTATCTTGGAGCGCATCGAGCACCTCGCGTAGTTTACGCGCTTTTTCGCTTTCCTGTCCCCATAATTCCATCTGGCGCGCGGGCGGTCCCAGGTTGCTGATTCCCACCCCGATGAGCCGGACGGCCTGATCTTTTTCGCGCACCGAGTTGAGAAGCTGGCGGGCGGCGTGAAAAATTTCATCATCCAGGTTGGTGGCGATTGGCAGAGTGGTCTGGCGTGTGAGCGTGGTGAAATTGGGCCAGCGCAACTTGAGTTTGATGGTTGTCCCGGCCAGATGTTCACGGCGCAGGTTTTTGCTGACCTGGGCGGCCAATTCTTTGAGAGTTTGTTCGAGTGCCAGGGTATCGCGCACATCCCGTGAGAATGTGGTTTCCTGACTGATGGATTTGGTGGCGTGCTCTGTAACTACCGGGCGATCATCCTGGCCCAACGAATGGCGAGCGAGTTCGCGCCCATTTTCGCCAAAAAGCCCTGCCAGGGTGGGTTCACCCAATGCGGCCAATTGCCCGATGGTACGAACGCCCATACCGGTCAATCGTTTTTCTGTTTTTGGCCCGACGCCCCACAGCATGGATACTGGCAGGGGAGCCAGGAACCCGGTTTCAGTCCCGGCAGGCACGATTGTGAGGGCATAAGGATAGCGTGGGCCGCGGGCGGCCTTCTTGCCGGTTTCTGTGGCGATTTTTGCCACCAGCTTATTGGAGGCAACCCCAACCGAGCAGGATAGACCCAATTCATCCAATATTTTCTTTTGCAGGTTTGCGGCGATTTGTGCTGGCGGTTCGCGCATGTCACTGATGTCGACAAAAGCTTCATCGATGGATATTTGTTCTACCAGAGGCGAAATATTGTGCAGGCGCTCCATGACCTGGTGTGACATTTCTGAATAGCGTCCCCGGCTGTGCGAAACCACGATCAAGCCCGGGCACAGGCGCAGCGCCTGGCTCATTGGCATGGCAGAGTGCACCCCCATTGCGCGGGCGGCATACGAACAGGAGGCCACGACGCCGCGTTCTTCAGGCTTGCCTCCCACAGCAAAGGGTTTACCGCGCAGTTCAGGGGCCTGGAGTTCTTCTACAGCACAAAAAAAAGCATCCAAATCCAGGTGGAGTATGGCTCGATTCATGTTTTTATTGTAATAATGTTCTATAATGGATTCATATTAAAAATGAAATTAATTTGTGTTATTTGCATATCATAAATATGTTGTATACTATGCACATATTGTTTTTTTGCAACGATTCTGCAATACATCGTCGGAACTCTTCGGAGTTCAGTTCCGTCTTAATTTCACATTAGACGGTTTTCATATGGAGGAGAATGATTATGAGACACAAAAACACCCTGGTTTCGGTAATTATGCTGGTGGTAATGTTTTTCGGGCTGGTTCCCGCACCACAGCCTGTTTATGCCGCCACCACCTGTGACTGGGCACAGTTTGTCGCTGACGTCACGATCCCCGATGGTACGACTTTCACCGGGGGAACAGCTTTTGCCAAGACATGGCGATTAAAGAATATCGGCACCTGCACCTGGACAACCGATTACAGCATCGCCTTTGTTGATGGTACTCAAATGGGCAGCACATCTTCTGTTAAACTGGGATCGAGTGTTGCTCCTGGTAATACGATTGATGTGTCGGTCAACCTGACTGCGCCTTCTGCTGCGGGAACCTACCGCGGTAACTGGCGAATGAAGAACGCCGGTGGGGTTTTGTTTGGCATAGGCCCATATGCCAACGGATCCTACTGGGTTGAGATCAGGGTCGGCAGCGGCGATAGCGGCGGCACAGGTTACGATTTTGTTGCCAATGCCGGTTCTGCCGTTTGGAGCAGCGGAGCTGGTACTTTGAGCTTTCCGGGCACTGATGGAAGCGCCAGTGGTTTTGGCATGAGCGTTGCCAGCCCCAAACTGGAAAACGGCACTACGGACACTGCGCCTGGTTTGCTGATGGCTCCGCAGGATGTTTACTACGGATACATTCAGGCCAAGTACCCGTCCTTCAAGGTACAGAGCGGTGATCACTTCCAGTCGATTTTTAACTGCGAATATAACGCCACAAACTGTTTTGTTAATTTCCGCATCAATTACCAGATCGGCAGCGGTGCAGTCCTGACTTTCAAATCGTTTAATGAACGCTACGAAGGTCAGTATTACCGCGCAGATTATGATCTTTCCTCACTGGCTGGGCAGGATGTGAGTTTCATCCTGTACATCGGCGCAGCCGGATACGGTACCGGTGACCGCGCGCTGTGGGGCGCGCCGCGTATTACGCGCGGTGGTGTGGTTGTAACCAACACGCCTGTACCAACCGCCGGCCCATCACCGACAGTTGTTTCTGGCGGCACCGATAAGGTGAGTTTTGTTGCGGATGTGACCATTCCGGATGGGAGCATTCTGGCGCCCAATACGCCATTCAAGAAGACCTGGCGCATCAAGAATATTGGTTCCAGCACGTGGACCAATAAATACAGCCTGGTGTTTGTCAGCGGTAACAAGATGAACGGGCCAGACTCACAGCTCCTGACTTCCACGGTTGGTCCGAATACCACCTTCGATATTTCGGTTGACCTGACATCCCCGGCAGCCACTGGCACGTATCGCGGTTACTGGATGTTGAAAAATGACAAGGGTGCGACCTTTGGCATTGGCGCACTGTATGACAAAGCCTGGTGGGTGGATATCTCCGTCACCGGCGGCGTGACCCCTGTGCCCACCAATACGCCTGTCGTCACACCTGTTCCAACCACAGGTACGACTGTCTTTGACTTTACCACTGACCCCGCCGCGGCAACATGGATGGGAAGCGGCGGCGGCTTGAGCTTCCCCGGTACTGAAGGTAACATCAACGGGTTTGCCATCAAGAATCCAGCCATAAAAATGGAAAATGGCGTTACTCAAACCAGCGCGGCTTTGTTAATGGTTCCCCAGGATGCCACTGATGGTAGTATCCAGGGCATTTACCCCGCGTTTGCAGTATTGAGCGGCGACCGCTTCAAGGCTACGATTGGCTGTGAGTTCGATGCCACGACCTGCGATGTTTACTACCGCCTCGATTACAAGAAGGGCGACGGCACTGTGGTAAGCAACTTCTGGGTTTTCCATGAGAAGTACGAAGGCTATCTCTACAATGTGAATATCGACCTGTCTTCACTGGCAGGGCAGAATGTTCAGTTTATTCTGACTGTTCTTGCCAACGGCTCCGCCAGCGGCGATCGGGCTGTGTGGGTTGCCCCACGGATTACCCGTTAAACAGCACCTGAAACAAGTAGTTAATAAAATGATCGGGTTGGTATTTGCCAACCCGATCATTTTATCTATTTGCGGTATCGTCTCAAAAAAAGAGTGGAAAGCTGAGAGTCACCCGATGTTTTCGGGGTTAAAGCGCTGAAAACCGGGTGACTGTCACGTTAACAACAGAAGATTTTTGTTATTTATCGCCATGTCCCTTGGCAGCCAGTTTGATGGGGGTGCCTAAGAAGCCGTATTCTTCACGAATGCGGTTTTCCAGAAAACGCATGTAGGAGAAGTGCATCAACTTGGGGTTGTTGACGAACAATACAAAGGTTGGCGGGTCTGAGCGTACCTGGGTGCCGTAATAGATCTTGAGCTGGGCACCGGCATGTGCCGGAGGTGCCTGTAAATCCATTGCACGCTGCAAAATATCGTTGATTTTGGATGTGCTCAGGCGTGCGAGGCGTTCTTCCTGCACCTGTAAAGCCATTGGCATGACCTGTTCGACACGCTGACCGGTTTTGGCTGAGATGAACAGGATGGGCACATAGTCCATAAAGTTTAAATCGCGGCGCACGGTTTTGGTGAAATTCTCCATCGTGAAGTTATCTTTTTCAATTGCATCCCATTTGTTTACCAGCACCACGCAGCTTTTCCATTCGTCCAGAATATATCCGGCGATGTGGGCATCCTGCGCGGTGATGCCTTCGACTGCGTCGATCATCAACAAAGCCACATCTGAGCGTTCAATGGCTTTGAAAGCGCGCAGGACGCTGAATTTTTCTACGCCGGGGTCGATCCGGCCGCGGCGGCGGATGCCGGCTGTATCGATGAGGGTGACATCGATGCCGTTAAACTCTATGCGCGTATCGATTGCATCGCGCGTTGTTCCGGCAATTGGGCTGACGATGGCGCGTTCGTGCCCTACCAGGCGGTTGAGCAGACTGGATTTACCGGCATTGGGTTTGCCGACAATCGAGATTTTGACGGAGTCATCTTGAACGGCTTCCTCGGCTTTGGGGAAGACCTTGATCAACTCATCCAGCAGATCGCCGGTATCCGTGCCGTGCACGGCGCTGATGGCGTAAGGGGTGCCCAATCCAAGCTCATAAAACTGGGCGGCAGAGTCGCGCTCAGTGATGCTTTCGCACTTGTTTACGACCAGCAGTACCGGTGGAT
>JBBRWF010000178.1:0-8322 GCA_038249405.1 Anaerolineales bacterium | reverse complement strand
AATCGTTTTCATCCAGACCAGAAGCCTGGCCAAAAGTGATCACACCAGGAATATTTGCAGAAGCCCGCGGATAATATGGTTGCTCACCAAACAGGAAAAAAGACCGAAATCCCAATTGGTGACATAGCGGACTGTACACAGTGTAAATGATGTTTGCAGGAAGTTTAGCGCCATTCTTCATCAATACCGGTGCCAAAACCGGCAAACCAAGATAAAAACCAAATAATATAATTACCACGACTAACCAGTGTCTCGTCATCCACAATGAAAAACGATCTGCGAAATTAATTTTATTATTAGTATTATTATTTAGAGCCAGCCTGTTGCGCTGTTCCTCCGCATCTCTTGCTGCGCCCAGCGTAACAAGCAATTCCGAACGGGTAAATGGTGCTCTAAGAATGTAAGAACCTATCTCTATAACAGGTATCTCTGCAAAGTATTTTTTCTGGGCGGCCGGGTTTTCATCAATATTGATTTCCAACACTTGATGCGGAATTTGCGCCTGGAGTGCAGCAAGATCTTCTCTAGCCTGTTCGCAAAGGTGACAGTCAGGGCGCGAATAAAAAATAAGGTTTAGCAAAGTCCGGCTCCAGTCAATTTCAGGTTGGATATAACAAAAGCAGCAGCTTAATTTAAATTGTCAGAAATGTATTACAAACCAAACGACCAGCCTGGAAACATTGTGGCAATAAGATTGAAAGCGCCGGTCACCAGCATTGCGCCAATGATTACCATCAAACAGCCCATGATAATTTCGGTATAGCGCATCACCTTACTATATTTGCGCAATATGGCGGTAACCCAACCAATTCCCAATGCCGCGATCAAAAATGGAATCGCCAGACCAGCCGAATAGGCCGAGAGCATCACTACTCCCTTCGAAATGGAGCCCCCATTCATAGCCAACGTTAAAATCGATCCAAGAACTGGTCCAACGCAAGGCGACCAACCTGCAGAAAAAAACACACCCATTAAAGCTGATGAAAGGTAGCCCCACTTAGGGTCAGGTAATTTCTGCAAACGAGTATCGTATTCCAGGAAAGGAATACGGATCAATCCAATCATGTGCAAACCAAAAACGATAACAATCAACCCGCCGATACGCCCCAACCAGGTACGCACATCATAAAGAATACCCCCCAGCGCAGATGCTGCTGCGCCAAGGATGATAAAAACGGCGCTAAAACCCAGTACAAAGGCCAGTCCGTGCGTAAAAGTAATCCAACGATTATTATTGGCTGTTCCCGCCCCACCTACTGCGCGCCCGCCAAGATAACCAACGTATGCTGGTACCAAAGCTAAAACACACGGAGAAAGAAAAGAAGCTACCCCGGCAATAAATGCCAACCCCATACTGATATTTCCGATCTGCATTGAACACCTCTATATAAATCTAAAGATTGTGCGAAAATTTACCAGGTAAATAAAATCAATAAATTCTTTCCTGAACATTTACCTGTGTACCACCTGGCATTCCAACAGTAATGTCACCTGGTTCTAATGTCACAACCGGAGTAGCCCAACGAAATATCCACTTGGCATCATCAGGTCTCACGTTGATGCAACCGTGAGAGCGGGGAACCCCGTAATCATTGTGCCAGAACGTAGAGTGAATTGCTACACCAGAACCTGAAAAGAAAGTGGACCAGGAAACCCCGGGTGTATCATATCCACCGCCCACCGTCCCGCCAGCCATATGAATGGATATGGACTTTCGCCAGGTGCGATGTCCGTCGCCAACAGGGGTGGACCAATTATCCACAATATTTCCCTGGGCATCCCATTTCGCCCCGCTAGCTATACGACAATAATATACCTCATTGTCCCCTTCCATACACGATAGTGTCTGGTATGTCAGGTTGGTAACGATTCGCTTCTTTTCAGGGTCGAAATCTGGTGAAATCGGCGCTATTTCATCCACAGTTAATGGGCGGAAGGCAGAACCCTCTGCCCAAAAGATATCGCCAAAACTCCCATATCTTTCATTAATACGATAAATAATATTTCCGGTTACTTCGCTTAGTTTTACTTGATCGACCCACATCACCTGGCTATAGTAAAGCCTGGTTGGCAGGCTCCATTCCCTGGCATTTTTTAACCAGGGTGATGAAGGTTCAGAATTTTCCAGAACAAAATCAACATACGGTACGGTCACTTCCGCCCAAAACCCGTTCTGACCGCCGGGCAATGCGTTCATGGGTTGGTTGGGTATATTCTTTACCGGCTGAACATAGGACGAATAAATATAGCCTTCGGGTGTTTCCACATAGCGCTGATTTAAGCGGCTCGTATCGCGGCGGCCAACCACTTCCCGCAGCCACTCAACCACTGTATCTCCATATACATCCTTTACAGTTCCGTCCTGCTCGTTGGGGGCAATTTTTATTTCCCATCTGCCATCAATTACACGCCCTAAATTCTCGCCTTTGGGAAATTCAGGTAAGGGCATTACCCGGCTGAATGGCCGTAATGCCATCAGCCCTGCACTTCCTCCAACCAGTTTAAGAAAATCTCTTCTATTAATAGTCATTGTCAACCTGTCAAATTAGTTTTGAAGATAGCATACCCGCAAACCATTTATACGTCAATTCGGATATTAACAGATCATTAATTGGATAGGAATTTTTCAAACGACCTCAAGCAATCAACACTCAACTTGTGCCCGACTTCGCTCTCGCAAAATGTCACATCTGCTCCGGCGCGTTTTAATAACTGCACGGCCTGCTGCGCCATTGCGATGGGCACCATTTCATCCAGAGTCCCGTGCGCTACAAAAACCTTCTTCCCTGCCAGCAAATCACCTGATAACACCTGCTCTGCGCCGTTTGGCGCAAAACCTGCCAGGATGCCCATTCTACGTACCCGGTCAGGATGAAGAAGTCCAAAGGAAAACGTCAAGGCGCCGCCCTGGCTGAACCCGGCCACATCAATTTGTGTGCCATCCAATTTGTTGGCAGCAGCAAGTTGATCAATAAGAGAAACCAATTTCTCAATCGACGGACGGAATAAATCAAGTGTCGGCCAACTTCCACGTGCAGCCGGCGCGCGCCACGAAAAACCGTTCGGTAATGTTGGATACGGAGCCCGGGGAGCAACAATCCAATATTCTGAAGGCAAATTTCTGGTAAATACGGATGTGGAATTTTCATCCCCGGTCCAGCCATGCAATAATAAAAGCATCTTTTTCCCAGTTCCAGAGCGCAACCGAAGGGTCCAATCTTCAAAATGGGTGAGAGCAGCTTCCGTATTCAATCTTTATTGATCCTTTTAACGATGGCTTCAAGCCCAAACATCGATAAAGCGATCAATCCAATCGGCACAAGTGCGCCAAGTAAACATAAAAATCCCATTCCGGCAGCACCTATACCATAAATCCACGCAATTAGACCAAGTCCCACAACAAATAATAAGATTAATGCACCAATAATCAGCTGGAGATTGGTTTTTGATGCATATTTTCGCAAATCACGAGTCATAGATCCTCCAAATCCACACTTTATAGAGAAAATCGATATATCACAATCAGCAATGAAAAATCTGCCATTAAATGCGCGCAAACTGCCGGCATTATGCTATCCGTAAAACGTAAAGTTTGTCTCCAAAACCAGCTTGCAAAAATAAGAATAATCAAAGAAAACACCATCCAATAAATGCTCACGAATTGGCTCAAAATAATCATATGATAACCCGCAAACAATAAATCAACTCGGGCAGACTGTTTTGACATATTCCCTAAAGCAATTCGCCAATAAGCCTCTTCCAAAATCGGATTAACAAGAGTGAAGTAAGCAATAAATGGCGCCCAGACACATCCAGAGAGGCCCAACCTAGTAATACTTACCATAAATTGGTTTGATAGCCCCATGGCAGGCCAGATGATCCACAAACCTGCGCCAGCAATCAGCCCGGTCAGGGCAGTCCCAAACAGCAGCCTGCCTGAAACAGAAACCCGCAAGGATGAATAAATCTTTTTCCTGTATCTCACAATTACAGGCAGTAAGCTAAGATGAAACCCAACCAAGGCCCCCCATGCGCTATGAAACAGTACAATTCCGGCAAAAACAACAATATAGGATAATAATATCCAGAAATAAACTGGTCGTTCAATCACGCCCTACCACCCGTTGCAATTTTCGCATCACCCGCGCAGGAAAAGAAGTTGCCCGCATTAATTCAGGCAAAACGGCCTCTGCAGCGCGTTCACCAAGTTGAGAAACCTCGAAAACATCTACATTATCGAGTAAATTAATAGAGCCCACCGCAGGCCGAATAATAACAGTGGGAGCATCGATTTTCAACCTCAGTTCTGCCATTTGCCGCGAAGCAATATCCACGGATTCAGCAAAAATCCGGAAGGCCTGGGCAATATTCATGTGGGCAACCTGCTTCACAAAAGTGTTGGATCCAGGGATGGACATGATTCCCATCGGTTTTGTGGGTACATCCAATGGAAGTAACAATGTTACAGCCACTACAGGTAGTTCTGGCCGTAAGGCCCGCGCAGCCCGAACCGGTACCGGATCGAGAGTAGCGCCATCGATAAGCCGGTAATCGCCCAGTTCCTTTGGAGGGAAAAGGCCAGGTACAGCAATGGAACCCAAAATTGCATCAACAACATTTCCTTCATCCAAAATGATCTCACGATTTGAGTTAATATCGACAGCAACTGCAGAAAAAGGAATGCTTAAGTCACCAAAGGTCATATCTCCCAGGTAACTTCTTAGAGTGTCTGCAATACCACGTACACCCAGCAACCCTGGGCCATCTGACAATGGCCAGCCATATAATTTTGATTGGTCCACATTCGTAAAAATTTCAAGCAATTGGTCTGGAGAACGCCCAGAGGCATATAAAGCCCCTACAATTGAACCAATGCTTGTTCCAGCGATTGCGCGAACATGAACACCGTTTTGTTCAAAAACCTTCAATACGCCTATATGCGCCGCGCCGCGTGCCCCACCACCACCCATTGCCAGAGTTATATCCATAGGACTATGATTATACTCATGACTTTGTACCATTTATATACCAGATTATCCCGAACTAGCCTTCTCCGCATCGCAAAACAAACAGCCTGTGTTTTAGGTGACAGTCATCCGACGTTTTCTGAGTTAAAGCGCTGAAAACCGGGTGACTGTTACCTTAATCCCCTATTGCACAAAATTGACATGGATTCTCGAATCATGTACACTACCTTAATGGATATTGATCTGGAACTTTACAGGCGCGAAGTTCGAATCTCGTCCGGCCCACTGGTCAGACTATCTGCGATAGATATTTCCCCCGATTTTCCACGCCGAACAATTATCTTTTTGCATGGATTCGGTGGACAGGCAATTCAATGGCGCTACCAACTACAAAAGTTTTCCAGGGAAAACCGTGTTATTGCGCTGGATTTGCGGGGACACGGCCGTTCAGATAAGCCAGCCAGCAGTTACAGCATGGAAGAGATCCAATCCGACTTGCGAGCCGCCCTCGATGCGCTTGAGGTGAATGAACCCTTTATTCTTGTCGGCCACTCCTTTGGGGGCGCAATCGCTTCAGAATTTGCCTTTAACCATCCAGAACGGCTTGATCGTCTTATACTGATGGCCACCGCCGGCGAATTTAAACTGAACTTTTTCCTGAGATTAGCACTAAATTTGCCGTTGCCGGTTTTACGTGCTGTCGGATTCTTCACACGTCAATGGCTTTACGCACCGCCTCATGTGCTTAAACCCTGGTATCAAAACAACCTTTCTCGCTGGTATGGCTGGGAAATATTCGAAAGCATAGAAGTCTCTACCCTGGTGGTAAGAGGCCATCGCGATTATGTATTTGAAAGTCCGTTGTTTGAAAGAGTAACCAAATCTATTTCCGGCGCAGATGAAGCCGACATCGGCGCATCAGGTCATCTTGTCATGCTGGAACGCCGTGATGCGGTAAATCGCGCCATTGAGCGCGTTCTAGATGGTGAAACAAAATCCTGGAGAGCGGCGTCCACGGCCAAACTTGGCGCCAGTCGAGATGCATTGCGTCGGGAGCGTCCCTGGGTCGTCCACTATCAAAACGGGGTTCCTTACACAATCGGGGTACCTAAAATTCCATTGCACCATTTGCTGCGCTCGGCTGTCCGCCGATTTCCGACTCGAAATGCCATTCTATTTGAAGGTAGCTCGATAACCTATCGCCAATTAAATCGTGAAGCAAACAAATTTGCCAATGCGCTTTTATCGTTGGGATTAGTCAAAGGTTCCAGGGTGGTTCTATTACTGCCCAATACACCGCAAATAATTATTGGTTTTTTTGGAGCCCTTAAAGCTGGTTGTGTTGCTGTCTTTGTTCCGCCGCTTGACCAGTCCGACGAAATGATAAGGCAAATAACCAATTCTGATTCCATGGTTCTTGTCACACTCAACAAGTGGGCCGGGTTAGCTCATCAAATCCAGGCCGAGACAAATATTCCACATATTGTCCTGACTGATGTAACTGACTATCTTTCGCCAATACAAAAACTTTTATCTCGTTTTAAAAACCAGCAGCCGGTTTTACCTTCGGCATTAATTTGGAGAAAATGGCTTGACGGAGAAAGCAATCGATCTCCTCAACTTGATATATCTCCAGAAGAATTAGCCGTTATTCAATATACTGGGGGCACTACCGCAGATGCCAAAGGCGTAATGTTATCGCACCGCAACCTGGTCGCAAACACACTCCAGACCCGCCAATGGATGCCAGATGCCAAAGAAGGCAATGAGCGGTTTCTCTGCGTTCTTCCCTTTTCTCACAGCTACGGTCTTACAGCCACACTCAATGTTCCAATCACTGTAGGTGCGACTCTCATCCTAAAAGCCACGTTTAATGTTTTTGACGTACTTAAAACCATCAAAAAACATCGCCCTACAATTTTCCCGGGTGTCCCGGGCATGTATGTAGCCATCAACAACTTTCGAGGTGCCCGAAAATACGGATTGTCATCCATTCGTGCCTGTATAAGTGGTTCTGCCCCTTTGCCAGTCGAAGTACAGGAAACATTTGAGAAATTGACCAAAGGCCGGTTGGTGGAAGGTTATGGTTTAACCGAAACTGCCCCAATAACACACGCCAACCCACTCGAAGGTATGCGCAAAGTTGGCAGTATCGGAATTCCCATCCCATCCACCGAAGCATGTGTTTTGGATCTTAAATCCCCCAAAAAAGAGATCGGAGTTGGGCAAATTGGCGAGCTGGCAATTCGCGGTCCACAAGTTATGATGGGCTACTGGCGCAATCCAGGCGCCACAAAAAAAACCATAACTAATGATGGATGGCTGCTAACGGGTGATGTTGCCGTGAGAGATTCCGATGGTTACTTCCGCATCGTAGCCCGTAAAGCAGATATGTGGTATCCCGAAAACCAGGAACCCCCGCATTTCCCCGTGATGTTGAAGAAGTGCTCTACGAAATCCCCCAGGTAAAGGAAGCAGCCGTAGTCGCCATCGCCGGCGCACCGATTGCCTTTGTGATCGGCACAAAAGAACGCCCATCTAGTGAATCCATCCTGGCCTACTGTCACCGCAGGCTGCCACCTGTGCTCGTTCCTCGCTTTGTCATATTTCTGGATGACTTTCCTCGCACCTTCATCGGAAAAGTTTTGCGGCGAGAACTTGCAAAACATTATGACGAATCCCACTCCGAACCCATTTCATGATTAACTTTATTAAACAAGGCGTTGGGCCTCCCGTCATCTTGATTCATGGACTGGCTGCTTCACTTTATGATTGGAATGACCTGATCCCCGCATTAGTTGGTGCGTCTTATTCGGTTTACGCCCTCGATTTGCTTGGGCATGGACAGAGTGAAAAACCTGATAAGCTGGATGATTACAATGCTGCCAATTTTTTTGCAAGTTTTTGCCAATGGATAGATTCCTTGCAATTATCAGAACCACACATTCTGGTGGGCCACTCCCTCGGCGGATATCTTGCCCTACAATACGCTCTGCAATATCCAGCAAAAGTTAAAGCGCTTATTCTAAGTGATCCTTTATTCAGCCGCGACCAACTTCCATTTTTTCTGCGGTTCAATTACCGTGGTCAGCTGATTAACACCACCCTGATTGAACGCACGCCAGTTTGGATTTTTCAAAGAATTATCGATCTGACAAGCCTATCCATCAGAAATGGTTTTGTTTTATCCGAGAAAGTTCGCGCCCAGACAGCTGCCGATTACAAACGCGCACATCCGGGAATTTTCAATGTAGTTCATTCAATCAGTGACTTCACCCCTCTTTTTTCTTCCATCAAACAGCCCACTCTAGTCATCTGGGGCAGCAATGATCAAACCCTCAAGCCTGAATCTTTT
>JBBRWF010000177.1:0-8324 GCA_038249405.1 Anaerolineales bacterium | reverse complement strand
CTATCAGTTCGCATTTAGCCTTGGAGATGTTTTCATCGGAATTGGGGCGTTTTTCCTCCTGGCGTTTTCTACTCAATCCGTATCGATTTCACAGGAAAGGTAGCTTTAATCATGTTAACTTCTCGAACGTTCGAACAACACATCTCCGTCCGTAACACCAGACCGAATTTTAGCGAAATAAATCGGTTGCTCGCAGCCGCGGTTGTCAGTCGCAAATTCTGTGCCTTACTTTTAAGTGACCCGGCCCAGGCAATTGCGCAGGGTTTTTCAGGGGAACAATTTTACCTGTCTGCCGAAGAATATAATCTTGTTCTCTCTGTTCGCGGCAACACTTTACAGGAATATTCCAAACAACTGTGTGAATATATGCCCGGGTGCTCATCAGTACCTGCCCAAACCGGATCAAAGACTAATTATACAGATTCTTATCGAACAATGGTTTAACATGAACCTCGAAACATCGGCCGCTTGCATGGGGAAACAACATACCTTGAAGCTGTCCACAGATCATAAAAAAGATTTGCCCGGTCGCCAGACCGGCAGTTTTGCGTCCATTCTCGGCAATATCCCCCAACTGTATTCAGAATTGCAGTTCTGCCTCGACCAAAACGGGGTGATCGTCGATTGGTTTGCCGGAGATACTGTGGGCACATACGCCACATCAGAAGAACTTCTGGGGAAACACTATCTGGATGTTTTACCATCCCGTGTTTGTGTTTCGTTTTTCGATGCCTTCACCAAAACGATGCAGACCGGGCAGGTTTCAGCATTTGAATATGACCTGCAAGTAGGTCTGGAGATTTATTGGCACTCAGTCAGTTGCATTCAAATTAATCAGTCAAATTTAATTTTTATCATTCGCGACACAACACAACAAAAAATAATGACCGACCTTGCGCAACGGCACCAACAATTCATGGTTGCACTACAGGAAATTGCGGGCCAGTTTGCCGGGGAAGCTGACAGTTGGGCGCTGGGAAGACACATCATCCACACCTGTGTAGACCAGATTGGTGCCTCAGGGGCCTGGCTGGGTTGGGTAAAAGATGGTACCTGTTTTCAAGATTATGTCTATACCCAGACGAAAGATGACCAAACCGACCTGGACCAGCAAATAAACGTATCGGCAAATGAACTGGCGACTCTCCAAAAAACGAAGAAGCACCTGGTAATCGAACAAAAAACGGGCCAGCGGGGTACGAAGTTTATAAGAGCATTCTTTCCACTGGTGTCCAAAGAAATCGTCTTCGGTGTCCTCGGGGTGATCGTGGATACACCGAATTTCTTCACATCAGAATGCATTAATTTTTTTCAAACCTATGCCCTGCTGGTGGCTTCAACCTTCCAAAATGTGCGGCTAAATGAAGATGCCCAACGCCAGCTGCGTCGGCTGCAAACCCTGCAAATCATTGATCAGGCAATTCTCTCAAATTTGGATTTTAAATCCACCATCGCGGTGATACTGCAGGAAGTGGCAAAACATATCCAAGTGGATGCGCTGGCGCTTTTGATCCTGGATCCAAAAGCCCAAATGCTCAATTTTGTGGATGGCTTTGGTTTTCGCTATGATACTTTCCGGCATTCGCACCTGAAAATTGGAGCCGGTTTTGCGGGGCAGGTTGTTTTGGAAAAACGGGTACTGTATGTTGACAACCTTCAGGATGACCCGCAGAGCTTCGCACAGTTCACAAATTTTAAAGATGAAGGTTTCATGATGTATCTTGGCACACCATTGGTCGTCCGGTCAGAAGTAAAAGGCGTGCTGGAAATCTTCAAACGTGAACACTTTGAACCAAGCGCCGATTGGCTGGCCTTCCTGGAAACACTCGCCAACCAGATCGCCATCGCCATCGACAACTCATTGCTTGTGAAATTTTTGCAGGATTCAAATAACGAACTTTCCATCGCTTACAACGCCACCATCGAGAGTCTTTCCCAGGCACTTGAACTTCGGGATCGGGAAACCGAAGGACATACCCGGCGTGTGGCTGAAATGACAGTTTCGCTGGCGCAAAAAATGGGTTTCTCGGACGAAGAAATCAATCAAATCCGCCAGGGAGCGTTGCTGCATGATATTGGAAAAATGGGTATTCCAGACGCAATCCTGCTCAAACCCGAGAAGCTGACAGCCGAAGAATGGAAAACGATGCGCAAACACCCGCTTTATGCGTACCAGTTGCTTTCACGGGTTGAACATCTCAAATTTGGCATCGACATTCCGCTTTATCACCACGAAAAATGGTGCGGAAACGGCTATCCCTATGGGTTAAAAGGCGAGCAAATTCCACTTTCGGCGCGTATGTTTGCTTTTGCGGATGTATATGATGCCCTGACGTCTGACCGCCCCTACCGCTCGGCGTGGACAAAAGAGCAAACACTGGCTTATATTCGATCACAGGCAGGTATTCACTTTGACCCGGCTATTTTGCCGGCTTTTGAAGAACTCGTTCAATGAAATCTTTTTTTTAGTCAGCCAATCATCGTACGGAAACAAATACGCTCCCAGGGTTGGGAGCGTATTAATTATTCAGGTTTAATTTATTGTTAGCGGGGTATGACGGCGATTTCGATACAATCAATATCGTAAAATGTGCCTTCAGCCATTTGTTGAACCATTACTTTATCAATCACTGGCTGCAGCAGGGTTAGGGCTTCTTTTTCGGTGGGGAAATGGTCGAACAGCACCTGGGTGTGGATGGTGTTATTGTAACGGATGTTATGATCGAGAATGTGGGCAGAGATACGGTAGGGCCGCAGGTTTTCCTGCTCGAGGATGAGCAGCGGCAGGTTTTCGCGGGCGGTCAGTTCGGCGGCAATATCGTTTGCAAAAACCAACTCCAGTACCTGGCGGAACGGGTCGAAACTTTTAATCTGCATATGTCGTAAGACCGCGCTTGCCTCCGGTGATTTAAAGAGCCCTGCAATCCAGAAGTACCCAATCGCCCAGATTATGACGGCGAAACTCAGCCCGACAAACAACGCGAGCAGGATATTTGAGATCAGGGCACCCTGGGCGCTGGCGGCCCAGTACCACAACAACCCGGCGCACACTGCTGCACCGGTTGCCGCACCGACTGCCAGGCTGATGCGTTCGCACCAGGTTTGAGAGCGAGTTTTACTGGCGACTTGTTGATAATGTTTTTGGCACAATGGAACCGGCAGACTCAAAAGAATGCTTGAGCGCCCATAGGTGATGGTACGCTCAAAGTTATACTGCTGGCGCGCGCTTCCCCGGCATACCACGCACGCATCTGGGAATTTAACCTGGGTGGCGCGAAAGAAGAGAGTTTTCATGGGTTGGGTGTTGTGGCAGGGGAGCTGCGCGTCAACGCGCTCGCGGCTGCGGAATTCAAACTAATCTCCTATCGTATTTTTTCAATATAATGGGGATTAAGGTGACAGTCACCTTTTAACGTATTACGATTAAATTATACCGCCACTCGATTGGTTATTTCACCCATGGCAGCTCCGTAAGCGAAAGGCTGGGGTTTGGCGCGCTCATGGAGGCTGCAAAGTTATGGGCTGTTCACCAATACTTACTATTTTTCGGGTATCATTAAGATCAGTATTAATATAGGGTTCATTTTTGGGCTTGAATTTTAGGAGATGTTTTATGGCGGAATTTGAACCGGTTACAATTCAGAGTGTAAGTGCAGCAATATTTTCTTACCGGCGCTGGCGCGAGAAATTTTTGCATTTGATCTTGAATGTTGCCTGTGTGGTTGGGCTGGTTGCGGCGGTTTTGGCCAGCCTGGACATTATGACGCATGGGGGTAGGGTGGAGCTGGTGGTGGTTTACATGGCTGCCTGGCTTTTATCGCTGGTGTTGACTTTGATGAAAAGATCATCGTACAAACTGCGTGCCGGGTTCTTTTTGCTGCTGCTGTATACGCTGGCGGTAAGCGGACTGTTGGAAAATGGCATGCGCGGCGATGGGCGTTTATTTTTGTTTGGCTTTATCGTGCTGACGGCCTTGATGATCAATCCGCACGCGGGTATTCTGGCGCTGGTGCTGAGCTTGCTGACCATTGGCAGCGTTGCCTGGTTGGTGTCGACCGGTCAGTTTCAATTGCTCAGTAAGTCGACACCCCCTGGTGATGTGTGGTTGTGGGTGGTCGGTACAATTTCATTTTTAACCCTGGTTGCAGCTGTTTTAATCGGCCTGACGCTTTTCCTGCGCGAATTTGATGCGGCCCAGCGCCGGGTGCTGGATATGTTGGAGAATGATCGAAAGCTCACCGCGCGTTTGCAGCAGGAACTCGCCGTGCGCCAGCAAGCCCAGGCGAAAATTTTGGAAATGAATGAAGAGCTTGAACAGCGTGTGCTTGAGCGTACCGCCCAGCTTGAACAGGCCAACAAGGATCTCGAATCTTTTTCTTATTCTGTTTCGCACGATCTGCGGGCGCCTTTGCGCGCCATTAACGGCTTCACCAGTATCATTAAAGCAGACTATGCCGATCACCTGGATGAGATGGGGGTCAGTTTTCTTGATAAAACGATTGCTTCTGTGGAGCGCTTGAACCAGCTGATCGAGGCGCTGCTGCGATTTTCGCGTTTGAACCGCAAGGAACTTACCAAAAGGGTGGTGCGCACGAGCGAGATTGTGAACAATGTTGTCGAAGCGCTGCAACTGGAGATCGCAAACCGCCAAATTAAGTGGATTTTGCCAGAATTGCCGACTACCCAGGCAGACTCCATCTTGCTTGAACAGGTTTTTGCAAACCTGATTGGTAATGCGGTGAAATACACCGGTCGCCACGAACGGGCGCAGATTGAAGTCGGCAGCTTTTTTAAGGATGGCGAAAAGGGTTTTTTTGTGCGGGATGACGGCTCAGGTTTTGATATGAAACATGCCAGTAACCTGTTCGGTGTTTTCCAGCGGCTGCACCGCGAGGAAGAATTTGAAGGCAGCGGTATCGGGCTTGCCACGGTTAAGCGCATTATTGACCGTCATGGCGGGCGTGTTTGGGCTGAGGCGCAACCGGAAAAAGGCGCGACGTTCTACTTTACCCTGGGACGGTGATGCAGAATATGGCTACTTCGCCTCCAGAACGTGAGATTATTCCGCTAGAACTGTATTTCGACCGGCGCAGCATCCGGACGATGCTTAACTGGATTTTAGGCGTATCTTTTTTGGCTTTGATTGCCAGCCTGCTGATCACCGTTTCGAATGGGGACCTTCTGACCGCGGGCATTGTTTTGGCTGCCATTTTGCCGGTTTGTTCATCCATATTGCTTGTTCAGCGCGAACAATTTGAATGGGCGGTTGCATTCCTGGCCTTTATCTTGATCATGCTGATCACGATGGTCGCCACGCTGGGCCTGGGGATCCACCATATTAGCAGCATGGCCTATGTGCTTATCCTGATCATTGCCAGCCTGATGGTTCAGAGAAAAACAATTATTGTGCTGGCTGTAATCACGATTGGGGGTGTTGCCTGGCTGGTATTTGGCGAAATAGCCGGGCTTTACACTCCCTCACACCTGGAAAAAAGCGTGGTCGGGGACTTCTTTTCAGCAGCCATGATTATCTCCGCGTCGATCATCCTGGTTCGCATGTTGATTCGTAAATTATTAACAGGCCATCATCTGTTGGAGAAGGAATTGCAGGAGCGGCGCCTGATTGAAACCAGGTTGGAAGAAGATATTTTCCTGCGCACCCAGGCTGAAGAGCAGATCCGATTGCTGAATGCCCAATTGGAAAAGCGCGTGCAAGAGCGCACACTCCAACTTGAGAAGTCGATGTCTGAGCTGGAAGCGTTAAGTTACTCCATCTCGCATGATTTGCGTGCTCCACTGCGGGCGGTGAATGGCTATGCCGGAATGCTGCTTGCTGATTACAGTGCTGATTTTCAGCCGGATGTAGTTGCAAAGCTGAACGCCATCAAAAAAAGCGGGCAGAGCATGGGGCGGCTGGTGGACGGCTTGCTCGAAATTCTGCACAGCGGCCGAGAAAAACTGGAAGTACAGGTGGTTCAGCCTGCAGAAATTGTGCGGGTTGTGCTGGAACGCCTGCTCCCTGAATATGCAAACCGCCAGGTAGAGATTGTGCTGGGAGATTTACCGGCCTGCACCGCCAATATACGCTTGCTCGACAAGGTCTACGAAGGGCTGATCAATAATGCCATCAAGTTCACCCGCGGCAGGCAGCTGGCCCGCATTGAGATAGGCGCACAACAGCTGGATGGCGGGCTGGTCTATTTTGTGCGCGACAACGGTGCTGGTTTTGACATGCAATATTATGACAAACTGTTTGGTGTTTTTCAACGGCTGCACCACACCAGCGAGTTTGAGGGGATTGGCGTTACGCTGGCCATCATTCAGCGCATTATCAACCAGCATGCAGGGCGCATCTGGGCCGAAGCCTATATCGATAAAGGCGCAACCATATACTTTACACTGCCAGCGTGAGTTTGCCCCAAGGGCGGTTTTAATTTGCCACGCTGGAAAAGACGGGCGGTTTTGGCCTGCCAGTTGATTGCGCTGAAAGCTTTAAACGCCTGGTGCAGTTGATGGGCGGTGAAATAACTGTGGAGAGTCAGTACGGGCTGGGCAGTACCTTTACTTTCAGGCTGCAGCTTGGGGTTTTGGCCAGCCAGGCGGGAGAACTTGAAAATGACGATCTGGAGGTGGTCATGATCAAGCCCATTACGCGCTCCCAGCTTTTTGATACTACTTTACAGGTGCTGGACCGGAAAAATTTTTTGGGGCGCGGTTCAGCAAAGAAGGCGGTCTTTGACGTGGCGGCGAATGGGCTGCGGGGTGGACAAATTTTGCTAGTGGAAGATAATGAAATCAACCAGATGGTGGCGGTGGAGATCCTGCAGAATATGGGCTTGCAGGTTACGATGGCAAACGACGGCGAAGAAGCGGTTCAGGCGGTTGCATCGGAATATTTCGATGCGGTCTTGATGGATATTCAGATGCCGGCATGGATGGCTACCAGGCTACCAGAATTATTCGCAGCGAGTTGCAATACAGCATGGAGCAGCTGCCGGTGATCGCCATGACAGCGCATGCTCTGACAGGTGATCGTGAAAAGGCATTGGAAGACGGTTTTAATGATTACGTTTCCAAACCGGTGGATGTTTTGCAGTTGGCGAGCATTCTGATGCGCTGGCTAGTTCATCACGCCGGTCCGAGGCCGAGCTTTACGGTAGAAGTTCCCAGGCCGGTTCTGCCTTCGGCGGAACTGGATACAGCGCGCGCGCTGGAACGCCTGGGTGGTAACCAGTACCTATACCGGCGCTTGCTGATGTTGTTCCAGGCGGATCATGCACAGGATGCTGAGCTGCTGCGCGTGGCGCTGAGCAACGCAGATGATGAATTGGCGCACCGCCTGGCGCATATGCTCAAAGGCATGGCTGTTACGATTGGCGCCACGCATTTAAATGAGGCTTACCGTCAGATGGAATTTGCCATCCGGAACCATGAAGTTGCCCAATACGAAACCTACCTGGACCAGATGCAATACAGGCTTTCGGCTACGCTGCAGGCGATTGAGGGGTTGGCGGGCTGACAGCAGAGCGACGGAACTTTCCTGTACGCGTACCGAGACAACGATGATGGGATTCTGTGTCCTCTCCCGGCAGGCGGTGGTTGGCTCCTTCGCGGGCGCTTTCAATCAGGCGCTGGCGCACGGCAGCGGGCAGGGTTTCGCCCGGTGCTTCGAGTGTGGTCAGCGCGCCGGTGATGGAAACCAGCGGGGTGCATAAGTTGTGCGGAATAGAGTTGAGCAGGGCATTTTGCAGTTTTTCGTCTGCCTGCAGCAGTTTGATCATGCGCGCCTGCTCTGCCAGGTGCACCCGATCGATGGATTGGGCGGTCTGGTTGGCAAGAGATTCGAGCATGCGGCGCTGGTCGGGGTTGAGCGGCTGCGAGCATGGCGCAGGTTTTGCCCACCCCGGCGGCGTATCCCAGGAAAATCTTGAGGCTGCCGCGCTGCCCGGTTTTTTCTTCAGCCTGATTTTGGGAAAGGGGTGTAAGCAGCTTCATTTAATGGGTTTTCGTCGAATTCGGCTCGGGCCAAACCATTCATCGTATTCCGGGCCAAAATCGTTATAGTGGCAAAAGTGCAGCGATTCCCAGCTTTCCAGCACCTGCCCTATGTACCAATTATCGTCAGCAGGCGATTGAATCTCCACCGGGGCGCCAATCCAAAAGCGCTCAAAAGCAGGGCTGCGCATGCGTCTGGCTGTCACCCATTCATCACTCGATGAGTCGCCATCTGCATAACGAATTTTGCATTCGTCGCCGCGGGTGTCCAAAATTTCGGCGTTATACCAGTCACCTTCCCAAAGCACCTGCACATATTGACCGATCTG
>JBBRWF010000176.1:0-8374 GCA_038249405.1 Anaerolineales bacterium | reverse complement strand
GGGCGTTGCGGGGCCGGTCGAGGATGACGCAGGTGAGGTCGTCGAGGTCTTTGCCGCGGGCCTTGGCGATGGCTTTGAGGTTATCGGCAAGGGGGCGTTCGATGTCGATTTTGCCTTTGGCTTCAGGGCCGACGGCGATCTTATTCATGTAAACAAAGGGGCCGGGGTTGAACATGGTGCCGCGCGGTGAAATGGCTACGGTGGAGATGGCGTTTGGGTTGCCAGTGGAAAGCAGGCGGGTGCCATCGATGGGGTCGACAGCGATATCGACCTGGGGGCCATTGCCGGTGCCGACTTTTTCGCCGTTGTACAGCATGGGAGCTTCGTCTTTTTCGCCTTCGCCAATTACGATGACGCCGCTGATTTCGATGGCGTTGAGGACAAAGCGCATGGCATCCACGGCGGCTTTGTCGGAGGCGTTTTTGTCGCCACGGCCCATTTGACGGGCGGCGGCTAACGCGGCGGCTTCGGTGACGCGCACAAGCTCAAGACCAAGGTTTCGGGTGGGTTCACGATTTACCATCTTGCGGCTCCATAATAATGTGTATTTACTCTTGAGACGGAAGCACTTGCTGAAAGAGACCACCCCTCCGGCCCCCTTCCAAAATCGGAAGGGGGAGACAAACGATTTTAATGTGTAGTTTTGCGCCAAAAGCATGCGCGAAACTACACAGGCGGGGCAAACATTCGATTGTCATTCGCTGCGCGGCAAAATTCAGGATGATTTTCTCCGTGAGGAGCATACGGGGTGAAAGAAAAAAATACGATGATGCAGGCGGCATCATCGTATGAACCAGGTGATAAAGTAGTAACCCAACACGGCGCCCCATAACCACGAGTCGATGCGGTCGAAGGCGCCTCCGTGACCGGGGAAGATTGTGCCGGAGTCTTTCGTACCGGCCTGGCGCTTGATCATGCTCTCGCCCAGATCGCCGAGAGGGGTTATGAGCCCGACAACGAGCCCAAATAAGACGCCGACCCAGGTGGGCAAATTCAGGGGGCCCCAGGTGGTATAGCAATATGCGAGAAAACCGCCGCCCAGCATGGAGGTAAACACCCCGCCAACATAGCCCTCCCATGACTTCTTGGGGCTCAACCTGGGGCTCATGCGGTGTTTACCATAGGCGGCACCCAACATAAAGGCTCCGGTGTCTACAAACCAGACACAGGGCAGGACAAAAAACGCCCACCAGCCGCCATTGGGCAACTGCCGCAGGTCGAGAAGGTAGGCGCCGATCCAGCCTATGTACACGAGGGCGGCCAGGCTGACGCTAAAATCCTGGCCGGCGCGATCTGCGCCGCGCTCATAATCGACCAGGTGGTAGACCATGAGCGCCAAGACGAGGAAGGTAAGCACCGGCATGGCGGCGACTGGTTGAAAGAAGCGTGCTGCAATCAAGATCAGCACGCCGCCCACCACCAACCAGGTGGCCGGACGCGAACCACTGACCCGAAAGAGGTTTGCATACTCCCAGGCGGATACCGTGAGTAAAAAGCCGATGAATAAGAAATAAGGAATACCGCCCCAGACCAGGGTAGGAAAGCCAACCAATAGCAATGTAAGCGCAGTGATGGTGCGCTTAGACATGCGTCCCTTCGTATTCAGGCGCGACGACGCCACCGTAGCGGCGGTCACGAGTGGCATATTCATCGAGGGCTTTGCGGAACTCTTCCTTGTTGAAATCTGGCCAATAGGTGGGGGTAACGTACCATTCGGAGTAGGCGGACTGCCAGATTAAGAAATTGCTGATGCGGAGTTCGCCGGAAGTACGGATGATCAAATCGGGGTCGGGTGCGCCGGCAGTATAGAGGTATTTGCTGACCAGATCGGGAGTGACGTTTTCGGGGCTGATGCCATCCTTGATGATCTGCTGGATGGCCTGCACAATTTCATCACGTCCGCCGTAATTGAAGGCGACATTGAGCACAAGCCTGGAGTTGTGGCGGGTGCTTTCGACGGCAGCCATGACCTTTTTTTGGAGGATGGGGGCCAACTGGTCGAGCCGACCGAGATGTCGGATCTGCACGCCTTGCGAGTCCAATTCTGAAAGTTCTTTGTCGATCACATCTTCCAAGATACGCAGGAGGCCATTGACTTCTTCACGCGGGCGGCCCCAGTTTTCGGTAGAAAAAGCATAAATGGTGAGGTACTCCACGCCAAATTCGACACAGGCTTTGATAATGCGGCGCAGATTTTCGGTACCGGCCTTGTGACCGGCCAGGCGCGGCAGTCTGCGCTTTAATGCCCAACGTCCGTTGCCATCCATAATGATGGCAACATGGCGGGGAAGCTGACTGGGAAGATTTGGATCGCTGTTTTTGCTCATGGCGCATGGAGTCGTTAGACTTCCATGATCTCCTGTTCTTTGTGCTGTCCAACTTTATCCAGGTCACTCATCAGGCGTTCGGTGATTTTCTGAAGTTCTTCTTCGCCGCGTTTGCGGTCATCTTCTGAGATCATTTTTTCGGTTTCAAAATCTTTGATGTCCTTCATGGTGTCGCGGCGAATATTGCGCAGGGCGACACGGGCTTCTTCGAGGCGGTGGTGGACCTTTTTTACCAGGTCGCGGCGGCGGTCTTCGGTAAGGGGGGGCAGGTTGAGGCGTATGACGAGGCCGTCGTTGTTGGGGGTCAGGCCCAGTTCGGAGGCCAGAATGGCTTTTTCGATGAGCTTGATGGTGGTCTTGTCGAAGGGTTTGATCATTAACTGGCGCGGCTCTGGGACGCTGATGGAGGCTAACTGCATGAGAGAGGTGGGAGAGCCATAGTATTCAATTTGTAGTTTTTCAACCAGGGCGGGATTGGCGCGCCCGGTACGAATGGTCATCAAGTCTTCATTCATAGAATGAATAGACTTCTGCATGTGAGATTCACATTCCTTGAGAAGATCTTTTATCACCGCAACCTCCAGAATTTTTGAAATAGCTGTGTTTTTTCTACGCAGGCGGGCATTCGCAGCGTATTTTAACAAAAGCCTGAGACCCCGCCCGACTATAAAATGACGTAATAATTAATTATAAGGATACCCCAAAATTTGAAAATGCGCTACTAATCGACATCGCAGGTCAATATCAAATATGGGTGCAAAGTACTGGCAAAAGCTGTACAGACACTCTCAAAATCTGACAGGAATCAAAAAAGCGCCTTTTGGGGGCGCCTTTCTGCTTTTTAATGAACGATGGTGCCGACTTTATCGCCGTAGAGGGCGCGCGTAAGGGCGGTCTTATCCCACAGGTTCAGTACGAGGATGGGGATCTTGTGCTCCATGCAGTGTGTAATGGCGGTGCCATCCATGACGGTCAGGCGGCGGTTGAGGACTTCGATGTAAGAGAGCTCTTCGAATTTAACCGCATCTGGATTCTTTTTGGGGTCTGAGTCGTAGACGCCATCGACCTTGGTGGCTTTGATGACGACGGTGGCGTCGATTTCAGTGGCGCGCAGGGCGGCGGCGGTATCGGTAGAGAAAAAAGGATTGCCGGTGCCAGCGCCAAAAATAACCACGCGGCCTTTTTCCAGGTGGCGGATGGCGCGCCTGCGGATATAGGGCTCGGCGATGGCGCGCATTTCAATGGCGGACATGACGCGGGTGAAGACATTGGCGCGTTCGAGGGCATCCATTAAGGCGAGGGCGTTCATCATGGTGCCCAACATGCCCATGTAATCGGCTGTGGCGCGATCCATGCCGCGATCGAGGCCCTGTTTGCCGCGCCACAAGTTGCCAGCGCCAATGACGATGGCGACTTGCACACCCATTTCGTAGACTTCTTTTACACGGCCGGCGATGGCTTCGGCTTCAGAAACGTTAATACCAAAACCGCTTTCTCCGCCCATGGCTTCACCGCTGAGTTTGAGGAGGATACGTTTGTATTTAAGTTCTGTCATTTTTTCTCCCAGGTTATGCGCTATAGCCGCATGAGCGAGTATAGCGAGATGGATTAATCCCTGAACAGGGTATAAAAAAAGGCCTATCTACTCACGATGTGTTACTTTGCCCGTTAGTAACCATCCGCCCGGCTCCCTTCCAAAAACGGAAGGGGGAGACAAACTATTTTATGTGGAGTTTTTGCGCCAAAAGCAGTCCGCCAAAGACCGGCGAAAACTCCACATGCGGGGCATGCCAGGCAATACGATTTTCATTCGCAACGCGGCAAAATTCAGGATGATTTTCACTGTTTGAAGTACCGATGGGTAGATACAAAAAAGCCAACCTCTCGGTTGGCTTTTTATAATTATTCGCCCAATCCTTCGCCCAACTCCCAACGCTGAAAGCGGCGAATGACGACGTTTTCGCCAGTGCTGGAGATGGTGGCGTGCAGCAGTTTTTCAATCGTGAGGGATTCATCACGAATGTAGCTCTGGCGCAGCAGGCAAACTTCATCCTTGTATTTATTGAGGCGGCCTTCGACAATCTTGACGGCGACGGCTTCGGGCTTGCCTTCTTCAACTGCGCGATTCTTGGCAATTGTGCCTTCGTGCTGGAGTTCGGCCTCGGGGATTTCTTTATCAGAAATGTATTTGGGGGCAGAGGCGGCAATTTGCAGGGCAAGTTCGTGGGCAAACTGGCGGAAAGCTTCGGAGCGGGCCACAAAATCGGTCTCACAGTTGACTTCAACCATTACACCTACACGTCCACCGCCGTGAGAGTACAGTTCGACGGTGCCGTTGGAAGCCTGGCGGTCTGCGCGCTTGGCGGCAGTTGCTACACCCTTTTCGCGCAAATAATCGACGGCTTTTTTGAAGTCACCATCTGCATCAACCAGGGCCTTGCGGCAATCCAGGATGCCGGCATTGGTGGCGGCGCGTAATTCTTTGATCATTTCAGTTGTAATTTCCATTCAAAACCTCTTACGATTTAATCAGGAAGCAGGAACAGCGTCAGCGCCGGGTTCGACATCAGCGGGTTTGGCGAGTTTGGCCAGGGTAGCTTTGCCTAACAAGTCTTCGTCAGTGGTTTCCACATCAACTTCGACAGTCCGGCTTGGGCGGCGAGGAGTGACCGGAACGGCAACAGAAGCCTCGGCAGCCTGTTCTTCAAGAATATCCTGGTCTTTGCGCATGGCTTTGCCTTCGAGCACGGCATCTGCCATTTTGGAAACCAGAAGTTTGATGGCGCGAATGGCGTCATCATTGGATGGGATGACGTAATCGACATCCTGCGGGTTGCAGTTGGTATCGACAAGGGCGACCAACGGGATGTTCAGGAGGTTACACTCGCGGACTGCGGAGTCTTCGCGTCCGACATCGACAACAAAGACCAGGTTGGGTAGGCGCTTCATGGAGCGCACGCCTTCGAGGCGGGTGTTGAGGCGGGTGATATCGCGCTCAATCAACAGGCCTTCCTTCTTGGTGAGGCGATTGATGTCGCCGCTGTCGCGCAGGTGTTCAAGACGTTCCATTTCTTTGATACGGGCGAACATGGTGTTCCAGTTGGTGAGCATGCCACCCAACCAGCGTTCGGTTATGTAAGGCATGCCGGCGCGCACAGCTTCGTCACGCACAGTTTCCTGGGCCTGGCGTTTGGTGCCAACGAACAGAACGGTGCCGCCGTTCATGACACAATCGCGGACGATGTTATATGAGCCGTTGAGGGCTTTGACCGTCTGCTGCAAGTCAATGATATGGATGCCGTTACGTTCGGTGAAGATGTAGGGCTTCATGCGCGGATCCCACTTGTTGGTGCGGTGACCGAAATGGACGCCGCTTTCCAAGAGGGCTTTCATTGAAATTACTGCCATTTTCTCTCCTGTTTACCGGATGACCGCAGCGCGCAGAGCGCACGGCCCGGTGTAAGTTTAGCGGGGATGTGAAACCCGCTCAGGGACGCTTGTTGCCCGTCCCAGGCAAGATTTGTTCTCTCACCGGTGTGAGAGCGGGCAGGATTATAACACACAAATATGGGGCGGGTACTTTTTTGAAATTAGGTGTTGAATTTCTCAACCAACTAAACCAGACTTAGTAACGCCTTTTTTAACTCAATCTAGTTTTCGGCATCCAGAATATCATTAACAATGCCGCAATCAGCGCGAGGGTCCCGCCGAAGTAGAAAGGCGCGGCAGGCCCAAACCCGCTCCACGCCCCAATACCGCCCCACAGGATGCCCGCGATGAGTGAAGCGGGAAAAGCCAGCAGGCCAATGACCGCATGATAGGTTCCATACGCGCTGCCGCGCATGTTCTCTGGAACCAGGTCGGCCACCATGGCATTTGCGGTTCCAAAAGCCAGTCCGTAATACAGCCCGTAGGCTGCATATAACAACCAAACATGCCAGGCGCTTTGCGCCAGGGCAAAACCAAAATAAATTGCTGCGTACACCAGCCACCCGGCGTTGATCAGCCGACGCCTGCCAATACGGTCTGAAAGCGAGCCAGCCGGTGTTGCCACGAGCGCGATAATCAGGTTGTAAATTGCGAGCATGACCAGGATGCCTGTGACGGAGATCCCCAGGTTTTGCGCGCGCAAGATTAGAAACCCATCCGAAGAATTTCCCAGGGTAAAGATACTGACAATCACCAGAAAAATACTGAAAGGTTTGCCCATGCCGCGCAGCGAAAATTTAGGTACGGATGGCTGGCCTGTAACTGCCACATCCCGGGTGCCGAGCGCCAGGGTGATGACTGCCAGAAAAGCTGGCACCAGGCTGAACAGGACCAGAGTCTGGAAGGTCTGTTTGGACAGGTCTACCTTGTTGGATTGAGCCATCCAGACTACACCGGCTGCGATTAATAAACCCAGCATGGCCCCGGATTTGTCCATGGCCCGGTTGAAACCAAAGGCCAATCCGCGCATTGCCAGGGGTGTCGAGTCTGCCACCAGTGCATCACGCGGAGCCGTGCGGATCCCTTTGCCAACCCGGTCTGCCCACCTTACCCCTGCGATTACCCCCCAACTGCTGGTAAGCAAAAAGAAAGGTTTGGAAATGGCCGAAAGTCCGTAGCCTGCCACCGCCAGCCACTTGCGGCTGCCCAGTTTATCCGAAAGCCAGCCCGAAAATAACTTTAAGATGCTGGCGGTGGCTTCGGCAATCCCTTCGATCAGCCCGATAATGCTTGTCTGTACCCCCAGCACATTCGCAAGGAACAAAGGCAAGACGTTGATGACCATATCGCTGGAAACATCCATAAACAGGCTGGTCAGGCCGACTGCCCACACGTTGCGCGGCAGGTGCTTAATGGTTGGCCGTTTTAACGATTCTGAAGTTGGTTCAGTCATGTATAAGCATCCTTACCCTTTGCAAACTTAAAAAGACTGGTAGGCTTTACTCATGGAATTTTCTGGTGATCTTGATTTGGTAATTATAGACTATGCAAAAGAAAAACTGCGGTTCGGGTAAATATCCGAGCCGCAGTTTTCCCTACTTATTGCCGCTCTTTTTATGCGCGGATCATCGTCAGCAGCATCTTGAATTTGTGCCCGGCCTTGAGCGCGTGCGGTTGGTTGGCAGGCAGGATAATGGATTGGCCATTCTTTACAGTGAAGAGCTCTCCAGAAATGAATACTTCTGCTTCGCCTTCCAGCACCTGGACGAGTGCATCAAAAGGTGCAGTGTGCTCGCTGAGTTCCTGACCAGCATCAAAGGCAAACAGGGTCACATTGCCGGCTTCGGCTTTGGTGATTTGACGGCTCACAATCGAGCCGTCTTGAAAAGCGGCCATTTCGGTTAATTGCAGTATTTCGGCTTTAGGGGCAGTTGACATGATATTTTTTCCTTTATAACTATTCTAGCCGTCTGCCGCGTGTTGGTCTTTGATCTGGCGCAAATAGAACCAGATTAAATGACACCCAGTTTGTTGCCTGTATTCTTAAAGGCTTGCAAGCCCTTATCCAGGTCGTCGGTGGAGTGCGCGGCAGAGATCATGACGCGGATGCGCGCCTTGCCTTGCGGCACAGTCGGGAAGCCCAGTGACATCGCGAACACACCCGCTTCGAATAACTCGCGGCTGAATTGCTGCGCCAGCGGCGCTTCGCCCAACATCACGGGGGTGATTGGGGTCTCGCTTGCGCCAGTATTAAAGCCCAGCGTCTTCATTTCAGTTTTGAAGTATTTGGCATTGCTCCACAGCTTGTCTACCAACTGGGTAGAGTCTTCCAGCAGGTCAATTGCCGCCAGGCAGGCAGCTGCATCTGGCACCGTCACCGCCGAGGAGAACAGGAAAGGTCGTCCGCGCTGACGCAGCCATTCGATGATGACCGCACTGCCAGCCACCACGCCGCCCATCACGCCAAAAGCCTTCGACATGGTGCCCACTTCCACATCTACCTTGCCGTGCAGGCCAAAATGATCGACAATTCCGCGCCCGCCGTTGCCCAGCACACCTTCGCCGTGCGCGTCATCCACCATCAAGAGCACGTCGTATCTGCTGGTCACTTCGTAGAT
>JBBRWF010000175.1:0-8404 GCA_038249405.1 Anaerolineales bacterium | reverse complement strand
GTGGTGTTCTGCTCGATATTCTTCCAGAGCAGGTGGTGGATATGTTTTTGACCAACGACATGGGTACTCTTTACGGCACACAGGCCGCGCTGCACTTTATGCTGCCGGGCAGGCACGGCATACTGGTCAATGTATATGGGGCTGGTTCCAATGGCAAGGCAGCCTCCCCAATGGGCATGTACGCAACCACCAAAATGTGGATTACCTCCTTCACACGCACTCTGGCAACCGAGATCAAGGGCAGCGGCGTAACCTTGCTGGCGTTTAGCCCGGGCATGATGTTGACGGATATGCTCGCCAATCCAAATGTGATTGGGGAGCGCGGCAAAGAGAAAATGAAAAACTTTGGGTTTGTGCTGCGCTTTTTGGCAAAGCCGCCGCAGTTTGCCGCAAAGCTGCTGGTCAAGACCCTCGCCAGAAACCGCAAGGAATTTGCGGAAGTGCATGCCATGCAGCCCTGGACACCCATGCTGGGTTTGCTGCGCGTTGCCTGGGAAAATATCACCAAGACTGGCAAAACGCCGGAATACATGCTGCATTACGAAGATGCTTATCAACCCGAAATCTAAGCTGACAGTCACCCGGTTTTCAGCGCTTTAACTTCGAAAACGTCGCGTGACTGTCACCTTTCCGTTCTTTTTTGAGATGTTACTCAAATTTCTAATCATAAGGACAAAATGAACAAAAAACTATTTTCTGTAATCCTGGTTGTCTTCATCGATCTGCTGGGCTTCAGCCTGATCCTGCCGCTGCTGCCGTATTATGCCAAGACCTTTCAGGCAAACAGCTTTGTCACCGGCATTCTGGTTGCTTCTTACGCTGTTGCCCAACTGGTGGGAGCGCCGATTTTGGGACGCTTATCTGACCGCTTTGGTCGCCGACCTGTTTTGTTGGTTTCAGTATTTGGAACTTCCCTGGGCTTTTTGCTGCTCGGTTTCGCAAATTCGCTGTGGATGCTCTTTGCCAGCCGTATTATTGACGGCCTCACCGGCGGCAATTTGAGCATCGCGCAGGCCTATATCACTGATGTGACGGATGCCAAGAGCCGCGCGCAGGGGTTGGGCATGATCGGAGCTGCCTTTGGGCTTGGTTTTATCATCGGCCCGGTCACGGGCGGCGTGCTAAGCCAATGGGGTTATGCGGTTCCGGCCTTTGCAGCCGCAGCGCTTTCCTTTGGAAACCTGATTCTGATCTATGCCTGGCTGCCCGAGTCGCTCACGCCTGAAATGCGCGAAAAAATGCCAGAAAAACGCCCGGCCATCAGCTTGAACGCGCTGTTTGTAGCGCTTAAACGACCTTTCAGCGGTTCATTGTTGATCACTCGCTTTTTCTTCGGACTGGCGTTTGTCATCCTTCAGACCATCTTCTCGCTGTATGCGCTGGTTAAGTTCAACCTGAACGCGCGCGACACTGGTTTTGTGCTGGCATATGTGGGTGTGTTATCGGTCATTACCCAGGGATTTCTGGTAGGCTGGATCACGAAAAAGGTTCGTGAAGATGTCCTGATTCTGGTTTGTGTAGGCGTGATGTCCCTGACTCTTCTAGGCTGGGGGCTTGCCCCAACGCTGCCCATCTTGCTGCTGATTATGGCACCCAACTCTCTGGCGGGCGGCATGCTAAATACCCTGCTCTCCTCCACTCTGACCAAAGCAGTCGCCCCGCAGGAAATTGGCGGTATCCTGGGCCTTTCGGCTTCCATTGAAAGTTCCACGCGCATCATTGCCCCCGCCCTGGGCGGGTATCTACTGCAGCAGGTCGGTACCTGGGCGCCTGGAGTGCTCGGAGCGCTGATTATGGCTGGTTTGTTTGTGTATGTCTGGATCACGCTCTACAATCATCCGATTGTTTTAACTTTCCAGCACGAAAAAACGCTCGCGTAATTGAATGATTCAATTTTCCCATCCTGGCACCCTTACACAGGCATGCCAGCATGCTGTTTGACCTTAATCTGGAGAAACGGCGTATGCGCGCACTGATTATTGGCGCTGGCATCGGAGGCCTGACAACCGCAGCGCTTTTGCTAAAAGCTGGCTGGCAGGTTACCGTGCTCGAAGCAGCCACGTATCCTGGGGGCTGCGCCGCAACTTTCTTCCATAAAAACTTCCACTTTGATGCTGGCGCCACGCTGGCAGGCGGGTTCCAGCCGGATGGTCCGCACAGCCGGCTGGCAGAGATCCTTGGGCTGGAATGGCCTGTTCGCCCGCTGTGCGAGGCGGCCTGGGTGGTGCATTTGCCAGGCAGCACCATACACCAATGGACGGATGTGGAGCGCTGGCGCGCAGAATATCGCACTCATTTTCCGTACTCAGCAGAATTTTGGAAAAAACAGGAGCAACTGGCAGCCATCAGTTGGGATTTATCCTCGCGGAACTTTCCCTGGCCCCCGGCTTCGGTGCGCGAAGCGGGCCAACTTTTGCAAGGGCTGCGCCCGGCAACTTTGCTGGCAGCACCATACCTGATGCGCTCTGTGCGCTCGATGCTGCCAGTAGAGACTCGCCCGGATTTCAAAGCATTTATCGATGCGCAGCTGTTGATCTCGGCCCAGGCGGTCAGTGACCAGGCCAACGCGCTTTACGGCAGCGCTGTTCTCGATTTGCCGCGCCGCGGCGTTATGGCTGTCAGCGGCGGCATGGGTGGGATTGCCGAGACGCTTGTTCGCTGGATTCGGACGCATGGCGGTGAGGTAAGGTATCGCCAACAAGTCAAGTCCATCGAAACGGTCCGGGGTTCGGTGTGGGCCGTTATAACAGACAAAGAAATGCGCTTCGAAGCAGATCGCTTCATTGGTAATTTAACCCCCTGGGGCTTGCGCAATCTTCTCGGCGAGTCCGCACCGCCCGGCTTAATGGCTGAGACCGGCAGCCGCCGCCCCATGTGGGGCGCATTTGTTCTGCACGTCGGGTTGCAAAATAATTCCGCCTGGGAGCATACCCATCATCAGGTTGTTATGGATGTAAACAAACCATTAGGCGAAGGGAATTCTGTTTTTATTTCGCTATCCCCTGCCGATGACCCGCAGCGCGCACCCATAGGTTTTCGCACTTCCACGCTTTCCACGCATACCAGCGCGGAAGTATGGAATGCCCTTTCTGAGCGGGACCCGGATGCTTACGCTCAGAAAAAAGCCGAATATACCGCCAGGCTGCTCGAGGCTGCTGAAGTTGCGCTGCCGGGCTTTCGCAAATCGGTTATGTTGATCTTGCCGGGTACACCCGCAACCTATGCATTCTATACGCGCCGTCCGCTGGGTATGGTGGGCGGGTTCCCGCAAACCTCCATCTTGCAAGCGCGCGGCCCGTTGACGGGGCTGCGTAACCTGTGGCTGGTGGGTGACAGCATTTTCCCCGGTCAATCCACCGCCGGTGTAACCCTGGGTGCCATTCGAGTCGCAGGGTTGGTGGCTGGCAAGTCATTCCAACCGGCAGGCAGCTTTTTCCACTAAAACGACAGGCAAAATGACATCACTTTATTGGTTTCGCCGTGATATCCGTCTAACCGATAATCCTGCTCTGCTGGCTGCACTTGAGCAAGGGCCGGTTATCCCTGTTTTCATCTTGGACCCGGACCTGCTGCACAAAACCCCCCGGCGCCGTCAGGACTTTTTATGGAGCGGTTTGAATGAACTCGATGCGCAGCTCCGCCAAAGAGGGTCGAAACTGATCATTCGTCATGGCAGTCCCGAAATTGTGCTTCTGAATTTGTTTATTCAGAGCGGTGCCAGCATGATCTATGCTGAGGAGGACTACACCCCTTATGCGCGTGCCCGCGATGCAAAAATTTCCATCGCGCTGCCGCTGCAGTTGATCGAAGGCCAGCTGGTCCATCACCCGGCTTCGCTCTTGAAGCCGAACGACCAACCTTATACAGTCTACACCCCCTTCAGCAAGACCTGGAAGGCCCGGCTGCCTTCTCCGCCCGGTTTGCTGCCTGCGCCGGAATTTTTCCCGGAGGTAATGTTGCCGGAGAGTGATGAGCTCCCGGCTTATTTTTCTGAATCGCTCTTCCCGGCTGGCGAACTTGAAGCGCAAAGACGCCTGGAACGCTTTGCGCAAGCGCGCATTTACCAGTATGCAGACGCCCGCAACCGCATGGATCTGGATGGCACTTCAGCGCTTTCGCCGTATTTGCGTTTTGGAATGCTCTCCATGCGCCAGGTGGTTTCTGCCGCAATGCTGGCCATCCACAGTGCGCCGGATGTGTTAACTGCCAGGTCGGCCGAAACCTGGTTGAACGAATTGATCTGGCGCGAGTTTTATATCAGCATTCTCTATCATTTTCCGGCAGTAAGCAAAAAAGCCTTTAACCCCGCGTTGCAAAACATCCGTTGGCGAGCTGCTGAAGAAGATTTTAACGCCTGGAAAGCAGGCCTGACCGGTGTGCCAATCGTGGATGCCGCCATGCGGCAACTGGCGGCTTCTGGTTGGATGCACAACCGCGCGCGCATGATCTGCGCCTCTTACCTGGTAAAGGACCTGCTGATCAACTGGCAGTGGGGGGAGCGCTGGTTTATGGAAAACCTGCTGGACGGCGACCCGGCGGCCAATAACGGCGGCTGGCAGTGGACCGCCGGAACTGGCACGGATGCGGCGCCGTATTTCCGGATCTTTAACCCGGTTTTGCAAAGCCAAAAATTTGACCCTGATGGAGATTACATCCGCAAATGGGTGCCTGAACTCGCGCACCTGCCTACAGAAGCGATCCATGTTCCCTGGGAACATGGCGTCAAGGTTGCCGGTTACCCGGAAAGGCCGCTGGTGGAGCACAGCCTGGTGAAAGAGCGCACTTTGCAGGCGTACCATCAATCCAAAACGGGCCCTGCCAATGAGTAAGCCTGAAATCTTGATCCGGAACCTGGAAGAGCATGACATCGCATTGATCGCGGCGAAACCCAGTGCATGGTTGAGCGCCGGGATTATCTACCGGATAGGCGCAGACTGATGAGCGCCGCTTATGTGGTGGAATATAGCAAAAAAGTGCTGGTAGATGATGACCTTTGCCTGTATTTCATCAAGAAATTCGATCAATACCTGCATACGAAATGACAGAACATGGAGAGAAGATGAAAGGTCCGGGCGCGGCGGTGGGCCGCGAAGCTTTGAGCGCTTTTATTAAAGAGGGCAGCCTGCTGGGACCAATGCGGGTCATGTTTGAGCGGACGGGGCGTTTCTTTCAGATACCCCTGTTTTTCTTTCACCCTTTTGTGGTTGCCGGATCGAAAGCGGCGCGAATAGTTCTGGTGACCCAACGGGAAAAACTGCGTTGGCGCAACCCGGACCCGGTAACTGATGTGCTGCGCCAGGGCGTGCTGGTCACAGATGGCGAAACCCACGACCATTATCGAAAAGTGATGGAATCCGCACTTACTCCGCGTATAAACCCGGATTATGCGGTGATGATGCGCCGCCAGACGCTGCGGGTGGCTTCCGCGTGGCGGGATGGACAGCAGGTGGATATTCTGGTTGAAGGGCGCAAAATGGCGCTGTTGATCGTGATGGATGCGCTGTTTGGCGTAGATGCCTGGGATGACCTGCCGCGTTTATGGACACCCATACTCAAGACCATCGAGTATATCTCCCCGGCTGCGTGGATCATCTGGCGGAAAATTCCACGCCCCGGTTATAAAAAATATGCGCGAATCCTGGATGAATATCTTTATGGAGTGATCCGCGTCAAACGGGCAGAAAGCAGCGCACGGCAAAACCTTCTGCAGCACCTGATCGCCGCCGGGTTGGATGATGAACAGATTCGAGATCAGATGCTAACCATGTTGATCGCCGGACATGACACCTCGACAGCCCTGCTTGCCTGGATCTTCGTATTGCTGGGACAAAACCCGGCAATTCATGCCCGGCTGGTAACTGAACTGGATGCAACTGAAACGGGAACGTATCCCCACCTGCTGGATGAAGTGATTAAAGAATCACTGCGTTTATATCCACCGATCCACATTGGGAACCGGGTGGTGGCGGAAGAAATCAGCTTTGAGGAAGGCAGCATCCCAGCTGGTGAGCGCATGTTCTATTCGATCTACCTGACACACAGGGACCCGGAAAACTGGGAGAACCCCAACGACTTTTGCCCGGAGCGATTTTCACACGGGCGCAAACAGCCGCCCTTTGCCTATATCCCATTTGGTGGTGGTCCGCGAGTCTGCATTGGGGCTGCATTTGGCCAGGCTGAAGCGCGCATTGTACTGACTTGCCTGTTGAAAACGTACCAGTTTAATATCTTGAATTCGTCCAAAATCCGCGTGCATATGGGCGCAACTCTCGAGCCCCGTCCCGGTGTGATGGCACAGGTGACGCGCCGCCAGGAACAACTTTAATTTTGCATCTTTCTATATGTGGTGATTGCGTATGACTTATTTTGGTTTTCTACTGTATTTTGTTCTGTTCCCGATCCTGGCATTGGGAATCATCGCCGCGCGGGATGAACACCAGGCAAAGAAACTGCCGGGGTTTGATAAGGCGCAATTCTGGCACATTGTAGTTGTGCATGTACTGCTGGCACTGGTTTACACCACGCCCTGGGATAATTACCTGGTTGCCAGCGGCGTGTGGTCTTATAACCCGCGGCAGATAACAGGGATTGTTTTTGGCTGGGTACCGCTGGAAGAATACATTTTCTTTATCGTTGAGACGATTTTGAGCAGCCTGTGGTGGTTATTCATTGCGCGTAGAGTTTTCCCCACGGGTGATTTCGCCCCCAACAGGCGCTCCCGCACTACCGGGTCGGCTGCGCTGGCTGCCTTGTGGCTGCTGTTTGCAGGCTTGTTTTTCGCGAGCGTGTTTTCTCCTGAATTGAAACCTGCCAACTACCTTGCAATCACTCTGTCCTGGGTACTGCCAGCCATCCTGCCTCAATTTGTATTTGGCGCGGATATCTTATGGCATTATCGAAAACTGCTATTCTGGGCAATTTTTGTGCCGGGATCTTATCTATCGTTGGTGGATATGATTGCCCTGAAAGAAGGGATCTGGGCAATTTCCCCGGCGCATACAACCGGTATTTTATTTTTCGGTATCCTGCCTTTGGAAGAAGTGTTATTTTTCTTTGTAACCAATATTTTGATCGCTTTTGGTCTGACCTTGATGCTCTCTAATATCAGCAAGCAGCGCGCTGCTGCCTGGCGTTTGGGTGGTTTTAAGGGATTACCGTAAGAAAAAGATTAAAGATATCCTGTGACATGTTTCTTATTTTCCTATTTTGTCGTATAAGGTAATAATGAGAAGAGATCTGGTTCAGTTCGTAAATCAAAATTATATTAACCTGGAGACTTTTCGCAAAACCGGGAGACCAGTCCAGACCCCGGTCTGGTTTGTGAGCGATCCGCGCGGCGAAATCTTCTATGTTCGAACTGCCAAATCATCCGGAAAAGTCAATCGTATTCGCCAAAACGGCCGGGTCAACCTCATGCCCTGCGGGCAGAGCGGCGAACCTTTGGGATACTGGGTGCTTGCACATTCGCGCGAAGCGACAGACACAGCCACCTTCGGGCTGGTGCGTACGCTGCTGGTCGAAAAATACGGTGACATGGTTGCCATGTTTGAAGCGCGCGCAAAAGAAAGCGGGCAGAAATATACTGTTTTAATGATACGAGATATTGGAGAATAGCATGTTAGATTCGAACCAATTTGAAAAACAACAATATTTGAATGTTGAGACATTTCGCAAAAACGGAAATGGTGTCAAGACCCCGGTCTGGTTTGTACAGGAAGGCGAAAAATTATTTATTTGGACTGAAGCTGGCAGCGGCAAAGCCAAACGTATTCGCAACAGCGGCAAAGTGAACATTGCCCCCTGCAAGGGAAACGGCGCTCTTGTGGGTACCTGGGTTCCAGCAACCGCCAGCGTGGATGACTCCAGTACGGCAATTGCGCATGTTAAAGAGCTGATGCAGAGAAAATATGGATTTCCTTTCAGCATATTTGCCTTGATGGGGAAATTACGGCGCTCCAACAACACTACCCTTCAGCTGACAACCATCTGAAATTTTATTGTTCATAATAAAAATCGGGAGAAGATTTTTCAGTCTTCTCCCGATTTTTATTCTTTATCCGGGACATCCCGAACAATATACAGGGGGCGGCCCTTCACCTCGTCATAAATCCGGCCGATGTACTCGCCAAGCACGCCCAATGAGATCAGCTGCACACCGCCAAAAAATAGCACAGCGATCAGTGTGGTGGCCTGTCCATAAAAGGCTTTCGACCCGGTCAGGCGTTCCAGCACAACAATCGGGATGGCGACAATGCCAATGCCAGCCGAAATAAAACCCAAATAGGTGGCAACCTGTAACGGGAAGTAGGAAAAGCCGGTGATGGCATTCAGAGCCAGTTTCAACATTTTGTTGAACGGATATTTTGTTTCTCCAGCGTGACGTGCGGCGCGTTTGTATTCCACC
>JBBRWF010000174.1:0-8417 GCA_038249405.1 Anaerolineales bacterium | reverse complement strand
TAAACGGCATCTGCGAGTCCGATGGTGGCCATCTCAAAGAACACGAATTTCTTGCCTTTGCGGGTGGTGACCTGGCCGAGATCGAGCTTGAGGGTGTTGTCGGATGAGATCAATGCGCAGGCTTTTTCCAGGTCTTTGGGAATGCCCAGGCTCTGGGCGATATTGTTTTCAATCCCGGTGGGAATGATTCCCAGGCGCACCTTGCTGCCGATCAAACCGTGCATCACTGCTTCTAGGGTTCCGTCGCCACCCATGGCGATGACGATTTTGCAACCATCTTTAACCGCCTGGCGGGCGAGCGGGGTGGCTTCCTCTTTTGGTCTGGCAAAGGTGACATCTACCTTGAGACCGCTTTTTTCGAGACAATCGACCACCAGTTTTAAATTATTGGCCGTTTCTGCGACATTTCCGGCACCGGGGTTGGCGATCAAGCGAACACGCGTGGGTTTATTCTTTTTTGACATGCTGCATCCTTCTTTTTTGAAAATAGAGCTCAATTAATGTATACGCTGCGCCGGACCAGGCGAGTCCTACGGCATAACCAGCCAGGATATCGGTCAGATAGTGGCCGCCGGTGAAGATGCGGCTGAAGCCGACGAAGGCGATAAGGAATAGTGCGGCGGCAATGACGAACCCTTTCCAAAATGCGGAAGATATGCGGGGTAGCAGCAGGTAAGCCAGCAATCCATAGAAGGTGATGACTGAAACGGCGTGCCCGCTGGGAAAGCCGGGGATATTGACGATGATCCAGATCTGGGTTGGGGGACGCGGACGGGCTAGAAAGGTGGAAAGCGCGTAAAAGATCGAGGCTGCGCCCAGCCAGCCAATGGTCACCAGCGTGAATTCCTGCCAGAATTTTTTGTAGAGGAAATAACAGGCAAGAAATATATCCAGAACCATGATGATTTCTTTGCCCAGGTAAAACCCGAAGGACATGAGCGGTTCGAAGATGGCCGGGTTTTTTAGACCGATGGCAGGCAAGGTATTGGCTAAAAAGCGATCCCAGGCGAGCAGGGGGCCTGGCGCAACCAGGTTGTAGGTGAGTGCGCCAAAGGCCAGGCTGCCGAAGATGAACATGAGCAAGCCGACGACCGGCCAGCGAGCCAGCAGGCCAGGTGAGCGTAAATCAGCAAAAGTGTTTTTGCCAGGTTGAATATTCGCCTCAGGGGATTTTTCCGGGCTTTGCGCCAGGGTGGTGAACTTTGAGTTGGATGTCATTGAAATAGCCCTTTATGAGTCTATCTTTTAGCTGTAAACAGGCTGCGTTGAGCAGGGAACAGGCCCCAAAGGCGATCAGAGCGAGCGCGACGAGACCTAACAGCTAAATGTCATGCGGCTTGTGCAACAGGGTGCTGAGTGCCGGATCGATGCCGATGGATTGTGGTGTGCGATACTCATTGCCCTGGCATTGTTGCGATTGGCGAACAGGTTCTGTAAAACGGCGAATGGCCTAAAATCAGCTCAGTAGGTGTTATTTATCCTACAACATAAACTCCCCGGCCACATCCAACGACCGGGGAGTATTGTTCTCCCCCACCCGGGGGAGAATTCAGAGTGCGGGGAATGGTTTAGCTTACCCGCCAGCCAGGGTCGCGGGTAAGACTCAGGCTGCCAGTGGCTCACGGACTTTCGCGGCGATCTGGCGATCGGTCATCTTATCTGCCGTTTCAATGACCGAGATGCGCTCCTTCAACCCGGCATGATCAAAACGTTTTTCGAGCTCACCTTTGGCTTCGCCCGGGCCAAAGATACGGATTGAGTCTGCATCGCGAACCAGGGCAATGACCTGGTCGTAAAAGTTATTGAGCTGGTTCATCATTTTTCGGTCGCGCTGGTCTTCCGAGGTGACTTCTTTAAGCCCTTCTGGTGTTTTGGAATGTGCGCTGCCGGAATAGCGAATGTGTTCGCCGCCTTCGGATGCAATATACTTGATCTCTTCTGTATCGCCGGTGAGAAGCACGATGATCGCTTCGCGGTGGTCGATCCACAGACCTGCCTGCTTTTTCATGTTATTTCTCCTGTGTAGGGGTTTTCTTGAAGAAGGGCTGCTGCACTGTGATCACCGCCGCAGCAGGGGAGCGGGTGGGCTAATGCCCGGAGAAAATGATTTTCTTGAAGTCAATAAAGCCGCGCTGCACATCTGCCAAGGTCAACTCCACGCGCACACGCTCGCCAACATCCAGACCTTCGAAGCCATGCACCAGCCGGCCTTCAATGGGGAGGCTGAGCAGCCGGACCCAGGTGCCTTTTTCGGAAGCGCCGGTGACAATCGCATCGAACTGCTCTCCGATGCGCGTTTCGAGCAGCAGGGCGGCAGCGGATTTGCCAACCTGGCGTTCCACTTTATTGGCTGCGTCTTCTGCCTGGGTGCAGTGGGCTGCCAGAACGTCCAATTCATCCTTGCTGTAGGGCGAGGGCTTGCCATCCAGTATCGCTTTTAACAGGCGCTGGGTGGTCAGATCCGGGTAGCGGCGGTTAGGCGCGGTGGAGTGTGCATAATCTTTGACTGCCAGCCCAAAGTGACCGGGGGCATTCGCATCTGGCAGCTCGGCTGCATACTCGCCTGCGCCCAACAGCTTGATGACTGCCAACGAAATATCGGCAAAGCGCACGGGGTCTGCGGCTTTTTGGTGAACCAGAAAGCCTTCCAGCGCTTTTGAATCGGGATACTCTGGCAGATCATATTCATGATCGCTGGCAATTTTGACGATCCTGTCCCAGCGTTTTGGCGTGCGTACTACGCGGCGGATGGACGGTGAGCCGTTAGCAGAGAGATAACGCGCGATGATGCTGTTGGTGGCGATCATGAAATTCTCAATGATCTCTTTTGCGCGATTCTTTTCATCGATATCGAGTGTCTGGATTTGATCGCCATCGAATACTGGCCTGGCTTCAGCGGTTTCCAGACTGAGCGCGCCGTGGAGATGGCGCAAACCCTTGAGCCTTTGGGCTGCCTGATCCTGTATTTGCAGATTCTCGGCCAGGCCGGGCACGGCAGCGATCTCTTGCGGAAGTTCAGCTCTTTTTTCCAGCCATGCGGCGACGCTGTTGTAGGATAAGCGGGCATGGTTGCGCACCCAGCCCGAAGAGATCATTGATTCTTGAATGGAACCATCTGCATTGATCAGCATTTCAACCACAATCGCAATTCGATCCTTGTCAAGATTTAGCGAGGCGGTATCTGTTGAAATTTCTTCGGGCAGCATGGGGAAAATCTCGGCGGCGGTATAAACCGAGGTGGTATTTGTGCGCGCGTGTTCGTCAATGGCGGAACCCTTTTTGATGGAGAAGTCCACATCTGCGATGGCCACCAGGATTTTCAGCATATCGGACGGCATGTCCCCGCCATTTTGAGTAGAGGCGGGGGGTATCGCAACCGTAAGCTGGTCCAGATCGCGCGAGTCATCGTTATCGATGGAGGCCCAAGGCAAATTACGCCGATCTCGAATGGTGTGGCTATCATTGGCCGATGTGGACGGCTGCTTCCCCAATTCAGCCAGCGCGGCTGCGGAGAAATCTGGCAACAGCCCACGTTCCAACATGACGCGATGGGCAATATCTTTAAGAATGGTTCGATGGGTCTGATTATTTTGGTTCATAATATTTCCTGAATATTTTTAAATTGGCCTGCCACGCGGCAGGCCAATTTGGGCGGGGCTTATTTTGCGATAGGGGCTTTTGCGGCAAGGGTTTTCTTAACTTTCACGGTTTTTACGGCAGGGGTGCTGGCTGTTTTAACTGTGGCGGCTTTTACTGGTTTTGCAACTGGGGCTTTTGCGGCAAGGGTTTTCTTAACTTTCACGGTTTTTACGGCAGGGGTGCTGGCTGTTTTAACTGTGGCGGCCTTTACCGCTTTGGCAACAGGGGCCGGCGTAGATTTTGCCGGAGTAGTCCTGGCAGCCTTTGCGACGAGCGCTTTCGAAGATTTCGCGGGCGGCGTTCTTGGGGCGGCTTTACCAACGGGTTTCGCTACGGATGCTTTGACGGCCTTTGCAACAAGGACCCTGGGGGTTTTCGGCACGGCTGGTGCCGGGACTGCTGCGCTGACAACCACTGGTACGGAGCGCAGGAGCGGGGCGCGATAAGGAAGCAGCTCGTTTCGGGCGGCTTGCTTCAGGCGGCGCACATGGATGCGCTGTCCGGCGGACAGGCGTTTGAAATCAGTTTTTTTTGGTTGGGTTGACATTTTGTGAAGCTCCTTATTTTGTGAATGACTCTGGTTGTGTGTTTGTCCATGCCATCCTGGATTTCTTTGTGGGCTGGTGTGTTTGTGGTGCCAAAATCTTTGTTCTGTGACCGAGATTGCATACCGAGCAGTGCGCTTTTGATACTGCTTAGAGTATGATTTTTGAATAATGTTTGTTCAGTTCGGATTCGGCTTTTTCCTGGGTGTAACCGTATTGTTTTTGAAGGATCGCGATCATTTTTTCCCGGTCTTTATCATCCCGGGGCGGGTCGGCAGGGTTGGGTGTAGCGCGCCACTGGTCGATTTTGCTTCGAATTTCATTCCATTTTCCTGCGATAAGGTTATTTTTCATGGTTGTTCTCCTGCCCGGCTTCAGGCCGTTTGCAGATTGCCCTGGTTGGGTTGGTATTTTCCCATCAGATGGTTATATTCGGCTTCATCCATCAGCAGAATATTGGGGGGTTGCCTGGTGGCAAGGTTCGGCGCGTTCAACGATCTGAGCATTTTCAGAAAACTATCCAGTCTGTGGTGCATTAATGTATGAGCGCCAGTAGAAACGGAATCATTGTCCAGAAAGGGCATTTCTTCATTATCATAAAGATCCGGAGGTTCTTCAGGCATGGGCGGCGGCAAGGCTTCGAGAACCCTGGGGCTGTTGAGCTCGCCATTTTCCAGCACGAAAGCATAGCGCAGGCCATCGCTGTTTGAAGACATGACCTGTACCTTTAACTCTGTCTCCAGGTCACTTAGCAGGCGCGGATCGAAGTAATCGCTAAAGGGGATGGTGGTATGCGCGGCAATGAATTTATTGTCGAGCACACCAAACAGTACTGCGAGGCCAGTATCCGGGTCCTGGGTCAGCCGCCAGCGTTTAAACTTGGGAACCAATCCCCAGGCAGTGAGGAAAGCCGGCACCCGAACTCTGATTTCCCGCGCTTTTCTGTTTATTTGATTGGGGTTAACGGGTCGGGTTATCATGGTTATCCTTTTTGCTTACAACTTGCGCTTGACTTCATCCAGCCACCTGCGGACATGATCGGTGGGTTTGGTCATCTGAACTGGCGGATTGGCAAAATGATTGGTTGGCTGCACATCATATATGTCTGGCGCAGGTTGCTCTGGCTGTGTGTCAATATTCGCCGGGGGGTATTGAATATTCATCCAGCGTATCAGGAGGAAGATACCGACGATGATGAAGGCTACAATGATCAGACCTGGGCAAAGCAGCCAAAGGTAAGAAAATTGTTCCTGCATCTTCTCTGCGCGCCGACGGTCCTGGTCTGTATACCACTGGGAGGTTGCCACGGCGGCCTGTGTTTGTGTAGCGATCAGGTTGGCGACAGCTGTTTGCGTGGCGGCAGCGAGCACGTTGTTATTTTGCTGCATGGCTGTGGCGTTTGCATTTTGCGTTGCAATTCCGGCGGTCATTTGCAGGTCGAACTGCACCTGCGCCTGGTGGTTTGCATCCTGGGTTGATGCGGCCCTCTGAGTTGACTCGGCCGCGGCCATGGTGGCGTGCGCATTGGCGCGATCGATTTCGGCCGTAGCAGCCAACGAAGCCGAAATGATATCGGCATTGGCCTGTTGCTGGGCCCGGTCGGCGCTGAGCGTGGCGCTGACCGAATTGAGGGTGGCCTGGGCATTGGCGCGCATTACTTCAGCTGTGGCGGCCGCGCTGGCATCTATGCCGCTTTGTTGTTCGGTCATGACTGCATCGAGGGTTGCCTGGGCGCAAGCCACACAGACTTCGTTTGTAGAGATGGGCAGCAACGCATTGTTAATGGCCGTGGGTGAGGTGTCTGCGCTTACATCGCACGCGGATAGTGTTAGCAAGAGCAATATCAGTGCGAGTACGCCAACGATTTTCAGTTTATAGACCATTAATTTATTGATCCGTATGAGCAAAGCTCTGTGCGAAGGTTAAAGGATGCCCAATAGTCTCAAAACGATGAGAATGACGGCAATGACCAGCAAGACATGGAGCAGGTTGCCGGTGCGCGGAATGCTGGCGTGAAGGTTGGGACCAAAATATCCGAGAAGCCAGAGTATGATCAAAATGACGATGATCCAGGTAAGCATGAAGTTTCTCCTTGTGGCGATGTGCTTGGGAGTGCGCTGGCAGTTTGATGTATGGCAACCAGCGGACATGTAAACAGTCTAAGTTCATCTTATAACAAACACTCCCTGAGGACATCCATCGCCCGGGGAGTGTTAATATCCGCCACTTGGGGGAGGTGGTTTCAGGACCAAAGACCAAGCAGATAGGGATTGATGAGCGTAATGAGAATTCCCCAGACGGAGCCAAGCACGACGCCCGCGATGACATCCCTGGGATAGTGCGCGCCAACATAAATGCGTGTGAACCCGACAAGCGCCGCAACTATGTACAGGGCTGCGCTGGCTGGCATACCGAGCTGGTAATGCTGGATAAAGAGCGTCATCAGGAAGAATATCTGGCTGGTATGTCCGCTGGGAAAGGAATCGCCCGGTTCCTGCCGGCCGATGACGCGCGCATCTTCAAAGATGTGAAACGGGCGATCACGGTCTGCAAGTATTTTGATCGTTTCCACCAGCAGTAAGAGGCTGAGTGTGCCCAGGATGATCTCAAAGGCCAGGTGGCGATCATTCAGGAAAAAAACAACCGCTGCGGCGGCAAATGCCGTCAGCAAGTTGCCAAGCTGAGTCAGCAGCCACATCAGGCGGTCGAGCCATTTGGGATAGCTGCGTGTATTAAACAGCGTGAAAATGTGGGCATCCACGCGCTGACCAGCGGACCAGATCAGGGACAGGGTGAGCAGGGCAAACACGAAAAGCAGGGTGACCAGGGCGCGCTGGCTGCGGAATGCGGCCCACAGGGAGGTTCTGGTTTCAGAGGGCATTGAGATCAAGAAATAGGTCAACCCGGCGACCAGGATGACCAAAAATGCAGGCCGCCGACGTTTCGCAGACCAGAAAGAATCGCGGGTAGGCGTGGTTGGCAGAATTCCAACCGCGGTCAGCACTTCCACGGGCAGGGGATTGGGCGTGTCATTATTCATGGGGCACCAGTGCGGGCACAGGAGTTTCGACCGCCGTGAGAGCCGGAGCGGGCTGCCCCGTGAGCTCCGCGCCTGCCATGACGCGCAAGGCATGCGGGTGGATATGGATGGATAGTGGACCTTGTTCAAGCAGAACGCCATCGGCCAGCACGGGCATATTTTGGTCAGAGCTGATGGTTATCTCTTTGGCGCTGTAATGCTTGATGCCGTTATCTTCGACCAGCCCGCCGCGCGAGAGCATAGCGTAGGAGATCATGTTCAGCTTGGTCATGTCTGTAAAGGTGAATACATCCAGGCGGCGGTCCATGAAGGAAACATCCGGGGAAATCTGGAAATGCGGCCCGAGAAATGGCATGTTGGTGACCAACATCATCAGGGCGGTGGTTTCTATGTGCGTATGCCCATCCAGCTCGATCTGCAGGTTGGAGGGGGTGGCTGCGACCAGGGTGGATAATAAGTCCCCGATCTGGGCCAGATTGCCGTGCTGAATATCATCTGCCATGGGGTAAATATCCGTGAGCCCGCCCAGCGCGACGACTTCCAAAAACCAGTGACGGGATGAGCCGCTGTGCACGCGCCCGACATCGATCTTGAGTTTGCGGCCTTCGCGCAGCAGGGCGACCGAGCTGGGAATATCGCCGGTGATCCCCAAGTTAAAGGCTACGTTGTTGCGCGTGCCGGTGGGGATGATGCCCAGGACGGCATCCTTGCCGACCATTGCGCCCACGATGCTATCGATGGTACCATCGCCGCCCGCCACAACGATTAGCTTGATGCCGGACTTGATGGCGTTATGCACCACCGCTTCCAGGTCGCTATCGGGGCGCACGGTATAGACCTCGGGCAAGATAAATTGGTCTTGCATGGCGGAAATGATGGCGGCAAGTTGAAGCGGCGATTCTTCCGGACGGCCGGAACTGGCATTGAAAATTAATTTGGCGCGCAGCGGACGATGGGATTTGGGTTGGTCGGACATGGTTACCTGCATTTCATTGGAAGAAAGGAGCAATTATCAACCATACACTTAAAGTATTTTCTCACGGGATAGTAGCGCTTGTTGAATGAGACCATCCCCCCGGCCCCCTTCCAAAATCGGAAGGGGGAGAAATCGGCTTTTTATGTGGAGTTTTGCGCCAAGAGCAGGCTCAAAACTCTACAGGCGGGGCAAACATCCGATTTTCATTCGCTGGACG
>JBBRWF010000173.1:0-8420 GCA_038249405.1 Anaerolineales bacterium | reverse complement strand
GGCGCTTTCGACCCGGAGGCGTTTGACCTGGACAATGTCAATCAAGGTTTGCGAAGCGTCAACCCAGCGCGTGGCAGCCGGATGTCCCGCCTCGAGCCGAATGACAAAGGGTTGGTTGAACTGCTCCCAACCGGGCAAGAACAAATAGCAATGGCAGAGAACCTGAGCGGCTGGCTGAACAACCTGGACGGAGAACTGGCCGAGGGCTTTGAATCGCTGCCCCTGCGGCGCGATGTGATGACTTTCCTTGATTATTTGTCCAAGAATCCCATCGCTGGAACACAATCCACCGGTAACCTGCCGCTCAAAGCGGTTCACGCGATTTGTGGTCGGTTTGTCAACCCGCCCATACTGGAAGAGACCATTGGCAGCAGCACTTTCAAAACTCGCAGTGAAGACGGAGTTTGGCCGCTAGTCTTTGTTCATACCCTGGCTTTTAACTCGCGCCTGGTGGATGGCGGCGCGGCCCGCAAGTGGAAAACCACCCCGGAAGGCGATCTGTTTTCCAGGCTTCTGCCCCCAGTGCAGGTTTATTTCCTGTTTCTGCATTGGATGATCGCGAGTGATTGGAGCATTGCCTATCAGTTTGCAGGGCTGGAAAATGGCCTATTGCAGGACTTCAAGCTGGCCGCCCAGAACAACCTGTCAGCTCTCCTTGTCGGGAAAAACATGCCCTACGAGCCGTTTGCCAAACTCGTGATTGCTGAAAGTGGTCTGGAATGGCACAACCAGGATCAACGCTTTGTCCAGATGATCAAACTCGCCGTGGTTGAAAACCTGGTCATTAGCCCAATGATCCGTTTTGGCGTCCTTGAGTGCGGCTACCGCCCCAACGACATACTGGGTGGCGATTATAAGGACCTCGACACCCTTCGCCTGACCGCGCTTGGCAAAGAACTGTTGACTCTGCTCAAAAAGTCGCCATAAATACGCGGGTGAAACATAGATTTTGATTCCCTGGCGGGCGGTGTGCCAGACCTGGCCTCGATGCGCCCCAGGCGCGCCAACAGGCTGAGGTATTCCTGGCTTGTTTACTCAGGTGCATCTTAAAAAAACATCCCCGCCTTCGGGTAAGGCGGGGATACTACTGCATTTGTCGGGGCGGGGCGATTTGAACGCCCGACCTCACGGACCCGAACCGTGCGCTCTACCGGTCTGAGCCACGCCCCGAGTAGCCGCGTTATTATAACAACCACTCTCTGTTTTGGCAAGTCGTTTGGTATAATAGAGTGTCTGGGATTCTTCCTGGGAAGATACGATACGCAATACGCGAATCTTCTTTCGTATTGCGTATTTTGATGCATAGCAGTGTGTGAGGATATCATGGAAATTGGAAATATTCACAACGTAGATATTGACAGCCAGATGCGCGACGCATACCTCGATTACGCCATGAGCGTCATCGTGGCCCGCGCCCTGCCAGACGCCCGCGACGGCTTGAAACCCGTCCATCGCCGTATTTTGTACGCCATGCACGACATGGGCATCCGCGCAAATACGTCCTACAAAAAATCCGCCCGTATCGTCGGTGAAGTCCTGGGTAAATATCACCCGCATGGTGACTCCGCCGTCTACGAAGCCATGGCCCGCATGGCGCAGGATTTCTCGCTGCGCTACATGCTCGTCGACGGTCAGGGCAACTTCGGCTCCATCGATGGCGATGCCCCGGCAGCCATGCGTTACACCGAGGCCCGTCTGAACAAGATGGCCGAAGAAATGCTGGCCGATATAGAAAAGAACACCGTCAACTTTGGCCCAAACTTTGACGACTCGCTCAAAGAACCGCTCGTGCTGCCCAGCCGCCTGCCCAACCTGCTGCTCAATGGCTCGTCGGGCATCGCCGTCGGCATGGCCACCAACATCCCGCCCCACAACCTGCGCGAGCTGGCCGGAGCCATCAATTACCTGATCGAAAATTACGACAACATCGAAGATGTGCAGGTCGAAAAGCTGATGGAGTTCGTCCCCGGTCCAGATTTCCCCACCGGCGGCATGATCGTAGGCAAGGAAGGCATCCTGCACGCCTACAGCACCGGCAAAGGCCGCCTGGTCATGCGCGGCGTGGCCTCCATCGAAGAAATGAAAGCCGGACGCCACCAGATCAACATTACCGAGATTCCCTACCAGGTCAACAAAACCACGCTCATCGAGCGTATCGCCGAACTGGTGCGCGAAGACAAGCTCGACCAGATCTCGGATATGCGCGACGAGAGCGATCAGCGCGGCATGAGCATCATCATCGAGCTCAAGCGCGGCGCGCAGCCCAAAAAGGTGCTCAACCAGTTATTCAAATACACCAGCCTGCAATCCACCTTTGGTGTGCAGATCCTGGCCCTCGTATCCGATGAAACCGGGCGCGTTGAACCGCGCATGCTCACGCTCAAGCGCAGCCTGCAGATCTTCATCGAGCACCGCATCGAAGTCATCACCCGCCGCACCCAGTTCGAGCTGGATAAAGCCCGCGCCCGCGCCCATATCCTGGAAGGCCTGATGATCGCGCTCGCCAACCTGGATGCGGTCATCCAGACCATCCGCCAGGCGAATGACGCGGAAGATGCCCGTAATCAACTGATGGAGCGCTTCAAGCTCTCTGAGCTTCAGGCCCAGGCTATCCTTGATTTGCAGCTGCGCCGCCTGGCAGCCCTCGAACGCATGAAGATCGAAGAAGAAGCCCGCCAGTTACGCGAGCACATCACCTACCTGTTGGATTTGCTCGCCAGCCCGCGCAAGATCCTGTCCCTCATCCAGGATGACATGAAGGAATTAGCCGCCAAGTTTGGCGACGACCGCCGCACGCGCATCGCTGGCGACGCCCGCGAAGAACTCCGCGAAGAAGACCTGGTGCAAGATGAATCGGTGCTGGTCACGCTTACCCAGCGCGGCTACATCAAACGCACCAGCTCCGCCGCCTACCGCTCACAGGGCATCGGCGGCCGGGGTGTCATGGGACATACCACCAAGGAAGAGGATGAACTGCTCTTCATGTTCCCCGCGCGCACCCTCCAGACCGTGCTGTTCTTCTCCGATAAGGGCAAGGTCTACAGCGAAAAGGTCTACCAGATCCCCGAAGCTGATCGTACCGGCAAGGGTTCCTCCATTTATAATGTGCTCGCGCTGGGTGCGGGTGAAAAGATCACCGCCACCCTGGCCGTTGGCAACTTTAGTTCGCACGGCTACTGCATCATGTCCACATTACGCGGCAAGACCAAGCGTGTAGAGTTGAGCGACTTTGCCGCGGTGCGGCCCTCCGGTCTAATCGCCATGTCGCTCGAAAGTGGTGATGAGCTCGGCTGGGCGCACCTCACCAGCGGTGAGGATGAGGTTCTGTTTGTAACCGAGATGGGCCAATCGCTGCGCATCGTTGAAAACCAGGTGCGTTCCATGGGGCGCACCGCCGGCGGCGTGCAGGGCATCAAGCTCAGAAAGGGGGATCGTGTAGCCAGCATGGAAGTGGTCGAAGAAGGCGGCTCGCTGCTCATCGTCACCAAGAATGGTCACGGCAAGCAGACCCCGCTCACCCAGTACCCCACCTACGGGCGCGGCGGCAGCGGTGTTGCCACCATCGACCAGAAGGCCATCCCCATTGTCGGCAAGATCGTCACCGCCCGCGTGGTCCAGCAGTCAGACGAATTAACACTTATCTCGTCCAACGGCATTGTGCTGCGCCTCAAAGTCCGCGAGATCAAAGAATCCAGCCGCCCCACCCGCGGCGTGCATCTCATCAAGCTGCAAGCCGGCGACGTGCTGGCTGCCATTGCGCGCATCGCCGCCGCCGACCTGAAGAAGGCCGGTGCCGAATCAGATGATGAAACCCTGCCAGCCGAGGCTGCCTCCTGGGCCGAAGATTCCCAGCCTGCCGAGCCAGCAGAACCCGCAGATTCCCAGCCTGCCGACCCCGCCGACCCCGCAGATTCCGCAGAGCCAGCTGAATAAGCCTTTCCGATCATAAATCAAGTTCCCCAAACCAGCTCATGGTTTGGGGAACTTGATTTATAGGCTGCCGCTGCCAGAATTGATTAATTCACTTAATTTAATTGACAAGAGTAGTCAGATTTGCTATGATTAAATTTGCGCAAGTCGGGATAGGAACGTACTCGTCCAATTGCGTAATTGTCCCTATTTTCTCAACTTAATACCAGGAGCAGGTGCAGATGAATCTCCAACGTAGCGCGCAACCCTTCGTAAACGTGCTGGTTATGTTGGTCATGTTTTTCAATCCCTTCGGCTCAGTGCAGGGCACGGCGCATGCCAGCCCCGCGCCTGCTCAGCCCGCCAAAACCATCCTCCTCCGCCCTTGAAATTTCTGCCGCGGGCGCGTCCACTGCCAGACCGGGCAGCCCGTATGTTTATACCTTCACCTATACCAATATACCGGCTTTCACTGGCGTCAAGGCTTACATCAAACTGCCCGCCCATGCCACCTACGTAAGTTCTTCCCTGCCCTGTGCAGTCGCCGCTGGCGTCGCCACCTGTACCCTGGGTGATCTATCGGCAGACGGCAGCGCCAGCTTTACCTTCACCTTGCAGGTCAACCGCCTCAAAAAAGTCGGCAGCCCGCTCGTGCCGCAAGGCCCGCCCAACTACTCCATCGGCGCTGTGGGAATTCTGCCGGTCAGCGGTACCAACAATCTCGCCATCGATACGGTCACACCTTTCCTGGATGTGCCCGCCACTGATCCTTTCCTGAATGATATCCAGGCCGTCTGGGCTGCTGGTATTACCAACGGCTGCGGCTTGGGCTCGCCCTTGCCTTTCTGCCCCGCCAGCCTGATCACGCGCGCAGAACTGTCGGTCTTTTTCGAACGTTCCTTGCACGGCGGCACCTACAACCCGGGCACGCCTCCCATCACTTATACCGATACTGCCTCCAGCCCCTTCAAATATTGGATAGAGGCATTCAAGACGGATGGTATTACCAGCGGCTGCGGACCTGCCATCTTCTGCCCAGATCAAACCGCCTCCCGCGCACAGATGGCGGTCATGCTGCTGCGCGCCTCCGAAGGCAGCAGTTACAGCCCGCCTGCCGCCACCGGCACAATTTTCACAGATGTTTCCATCACTACCTTTGCAGCCGCCTGGATCGAACAGTTGAATAAACTCGGCTATTCCAACGGCTGCGGCTCTGGCAAGTTCTGCCCCGACCGCATGGTCACGCGCGCCGAAAGCGCTTCCTTGCTGCGCCGCGTCTTCGGCTTCCCCCTGCCAACGCAGTAAGCTTGTAAAGCATGTTTGATTTAGCGCCAGGTGCTTAAAGGGAAACCTTCATCCATCTGGCGCTTTTCTTTTTTTGCCTAGGCGTAGTACAATCAATACCTGCTAGGCCTTCTGCTGCCGGTTTTATAACGTAAGGAGTCCCCAGGTGAATAATGCCGCCCTCGCTCGCATGACCAAAGCCGACCTGCAGATCTTTATCGAGTCGCTTAACCGCCGCATGCAAGAAATGGAAATCGTCAAGAGCGATTTTGAGCAAAGGTTGGATCGCCTGTTGGAAAAGAACGACGTCTACCGCACCCTGCTGGACGAATCAAGCGACCCGATTTTTATGTTTTACCCGGATGGCACCTACCGTTTCGCCAACCGCGCTTTTGCCGAAGGCGTCGACCGGCCGCTGGATGAGATCATCGGTCACAAAATCTGGGACGTTTTCCCGGCCGACGAAGCTGAGAAGCGCTTTACCGTGGTCAAGTGGGTCTTCGAACACGGCCTGACGCGCATCATCGAGGTGCGCGTGCCGCGCAAGAATGGCGACCGCTACTACATCACAACCGTCAAACCCATTCTGGATGAGAAAGGCCGTGCGCTCTCGGTCATTTGCATTTCAAAAGATATCACCGACCGCAAACACATCGAATTTGAGCTGCGCCATCTAAGCACGCACGATTCTTTAACCAGTCTTTACAACCGGCATTTTTTCCATACCGAAATGGAGCGGCTGACCGAAAGCCGCCAGCACCCGATCTGCATCGTGATGATCGATCTGGATAACTTAAAAACTGTCAATGACACCCGCGGCCATCAGGCCGGTGACCTGTACCTGCAAAAAGCAGCCGGGCTGTTGAAGGAAATTTTTCGCAGCGAAGACATCCTCGCCCGCATCGGCGGTGACGAGTTCGCTGTCCTGCTGCCCCAGACCGATCAAGCCAGCCTGCTCAGTATTTTGGAGCGGCTAAAAGCTGGCATCCGCCAATATCAGGATGACCCGCTTTTTGACCTGTCCTGCGGCTGGGCCCTCGGCGAGCCCGGCACCACCCTGGATGATGTCATGCAGCAAGCCGACACCCGCATGTACGCCGAAAAGAGCCTGCACAAAAAAGTATAACGAAACATAAAAGCCCCGCCAGCGAAGCACGCTTCACTCGCGGGGCTTTTATGTTTGACAAAACAAGATAACCACCCTCGTAAATTGTCTTATTTCTCATCCGGGATGGATGAAATGTGATTCTTCAAAAGGGTCATGGTCTTCCCAGCCGGTCTAATCAATGCGGCTGACTTGATTGGCTTAGCCGGATAAACGGGGAAAGCCTTGGGGGGAAATTTGCCAGGCGCAAATACAATCTATTTTACTGGTTAGGACTCTTGGCGCGATTTCCCAGCTCTTCGATGAAATGGCGCACTATATCTTCCATCTCCTTGCGATCAGTGATATCTATAACAACTGTTCGACAGGTGCGGGGTTGATCTGCCTGTGCCGTGGCCAGGATCTGCAACCAATTGGGATGTTTTCCGCTGGATTTCAGGATTATTTCACAAGTCTCCTGGTGTTCACTTTTAAAAGTTTTGTTTAAAAAATTGTCAAATGTGGTTTTGGTCTCATTGTTAATGAAGTTTCTGAAATATTGATTGATCAGGTTGCCGCGTTCCACACCCAGTAGCTTTGCCCCCGGCAGATTGACCTGAATGATGATACCGGCAAGTGAAAGGGTAAAATAACCTATCGGGGCAAAATCATACAAATCAGAATATTGCCTGAGCATAATTTCTACTGCATCACGCGCGTGCATCAATTCATCATTCTGCATTTCCAATTCGATCTGGTGGACTTGTAGTTCGTGGACAAGACGCGCTGTATCCGCTTCTGGTAGCGGCCTGGTGGCTTGTTTCTGTTCATGTAGCCTTGCCTCAGCTTGACGCCGCAGTTCGCCCGCTTTGGCCTTGAAAATGGGTTCTTTTTTCATGATATGGTTCCCTTATTATTTTCCATCCAATACTTTGCGGAGACTGGATTCAGATGCGCGCAGATCTGCTTCCAGCCTTTTGGAAGTGGCAATATCCATAAAAGTGATTACCACGCCATCGATCATATTCTCAGATGTACGGTATGGCAGAATGCGTGCCAAAAACCAATTTCCATATGGTGTCGAAACCTCCATCTCATTTTTAATCAGTAAGCGAGCACTTCTCGAGCTTCATTCGCCAGTTCTGGATAGAGCAAGGCGGATAAGATATCTTTATTCACGTTAAATACAGGCGTATTGAAAATACGCCAGCGCCTTGTCGGCATCCTCCGGGAAAATAAACGTGATGCTGATTTCATCGCTCGAAGGCACCCCATTTTCAGGGCGCAGAAAATCCGGAATTTGAATGCTGCCGCTCGTAAATTTTGCAATCATGCGCACCAGCGCCGCATCCCCCACAATCTGCTGCTCAATGCGCGCCGAGACCGCATGTTTCAAATCAAAAATGGTCACACTGCGTGTATCGATCTCGCCAGGGGTCAGATCAGAATTCGGAAAGTCCAATGCCCACAACAAATGTGAGCCAAAACTGTTTGGATTGCGCTCGTCGAGCGCCGTTGGCAGGTACGCCAGGTTTGAGCGTTCGGGAAAGTCCGCCTCATCCAGGTCTGAATCAAAATAGGTCAGGATCAATTGCTCCGCCGTGAAAATCAAAAAGCCAAACTTAAAAGGCGCCGCGCAGGATAGCGTGGTGGTGTTGCAGCCCCACAAAAACACCTCCCCATCCGGCTGCGCTTTCAGAATTTGCGCCGCTTCCGCCTGAAAAGCCGGAGAAACATTGATCAACGCCACCCCGCCCGCAAACGGCGTAGCATTCAGGAATTGCTCACTGTCCGTATCCATCAGAGTCTTAATCGATAGCGTCTGCTCACAATCCACACAATTGAACGCATCTTCTTTGTTGACCTTACCACACGCCGGGCAAACACGAACTTTCATGCTAACCACTCCCTTTGGAATTTCCTCACACACAATATTCAAGATAATTATACATTGTTTGAATAGATTAAACTCCCAAATCAGTTTTTCGCAGCAATTCTCATTATCGCTTTAGCGATTTACGAATAGCCTCCTCCGCTAAGCTCATGGAAGCCAAATAGCCATTTTCACCCGGCACTCCTTATTTTCTCGCCTCAAAATGATGTCGAATAGCGCAAGCAAGACGGGCTGAGAGCTTGAGAGACT